>JAHZKN010000016.1 GCA_022600335.1 Alphaproteobacteria bacterium | reverse complement strand
TGCCTTGGTCCGGGCAGCCTCTTTAGTCGTCCGGCGTAATCAGGAGGGAGATGAGGCCTATGTTTGTTAGCGTAGTGAAGCGTCGGGAACAGGCGGAGATCCATCCCGATGTCCTGGGTGCCAGAGTTTTGATCACCGGACTGAGCCACCGTAACGGTGTTGATGTCGCCCGCGCTTTTGCCGAACACAAAGCACGCCTTGTCATTCAGTCTGCCGACACCGCCCCAGAATTTACAGCCCTAGTTCCGCTGCTGGCTGACGATGCCCAAGACATGCAGCTCTACAACGACGCCATTGACTCAGGTGATGCAGCCGTCCGCTTGGCACAAACCGCTGCCAAAGTGCTCGGCGGTCTTGATGTCGTGATCAACTTGGTTTCCGTGACACGCGAGGATTTAGCGAACCGGCGGAGCCTTGAAGAAATTGAAGATCTTGCCTCTGAAAAGCTTCTCGCACCGACGCTGATCACACGCGTGGTCGGCAACAGAATGCGAGTCACATGGTCGGAAGGGCTAATCCTCAACGTCGTGCACATGCCCGCTCCTGAAACCGCTGAAGAAGCAGCCGTCGCAGGCATCCTGCGTGCTGCACTGACAGCGATCACCCAGGACGAAGCAAAAAAACTGGCGGACGATGCCATTCGCGTCAACGCTGTCGGCCCACGCGCGCTTGTCAGAACCGCAACCGATGGTGCGTGTCTTGCAGGTGATCCGGAAATTGCGTCGTTGGCGCTTTATCTAGCCAGCAAATATGGACGCAAACTCACCGGTCAAATCTTCGACGCTGAAGCTGTCATCGCGTAATTCAAGCCTTCGTGCGCTGCATGTGCTGGACTGCCGCGTCAGCGGCAAACTTTAGATTGTCCTCAAAGGTTACGCCGCTCCGCTTGCGTGGTTTTAAATCATGATCGCCGTCTTTGGCCCAGACAACTGATATCGTCTCTGCCAAAGCGTAGGTTGCAACCTCGCCCTGGTTTCCAAGAGCATCACGCTCACCTTGCACAATCAGCGTCGGTGCACGGATGGCTTCAAGATGCGCCGTGCGCAGTTGTTCTGGCTTTCCTGCGGGATGGAACGGATAGCCAAGACACACAACACCCTTACACAAATCTTGCTCGTAAAGCGCGTCGGCGACCATCGTCGCGACACGTCCACCCATCGACTTGCCACCAATGAACAGGCGCTGTTTGGCGGCGCGCGCGCCGGCAACCGTGCGCACAACATCGCAATAGTGTTCACCAAGACGATCGACGCGTGGAGGCGGTCTGCGGCGGCAGCTACGTACCTGCTCTGTCATGTAGGGAAAATGAAACCGAGTCACGCGCACCCCTTGAGCGGCCACCAACTCAGCGAAGCTTTGCATAAAGACGGACGTCATCGGGGCACCGGCCCCATGTGCCAGTATGAGATGGATCTTTGCTGGCTCGAGGCCAATGGTCATTGCGTCCATCACGCATTCCGATTCGTCGTTGTTTTGGTTTGCACTTTACTACCAGCATTCTGAGCCTTGTGATGCACGCTTTTGAACCACACCACGCCCGTGCTACACAAACGCGCCTGTGTTAGACTTTAGCTAATGCGCCCTGCACATTGTTTCCTTCGGTGCACCACCTATGTCATTGCTTGACACGACAGACCAAACGACGCTGCGTCTCGTGGCTTTTATCGCCATCTTTGCTACCATGGCCGGGCTGGAACGTCTTCTGCCGAAGCGTCAGCTCCGCGCTGCAATCGCCAAACGGTGGCTCACAAATTTGAGCATCACTGTCATCGGCAGTCTGCTTATCCGCGCGATGGCGCTCCTCTCCAGTCCACTTGCAGCGATTGCGGCTGCAGCTTACGGCACAGCACACGGGATTGGCCTGTTCAATTTCACGACATGGCCTTTATGGATTGAAGCCCTCTTCTCAGTGATCGTTCTCGACTTCGCACTGTGGCTGCAACACCTCGTATCCCACAAGTGGTCGCCCTTGTGGCGCTTGCACCAAATGCACCATGCGGACGTGGACATTGATGTAACAACGGCCATTCGTTTCCATCCGCTCGAAATTGCCCTCTCTATGCTTTGGAAAATTGTTTGGGTGTTGGCGATTGGTGCCTCTGCCATCTCCGTTATTGTGTTCGAAATCATCCTCAATGGCTGCGCCATGTTCAATCACGCTAATGTTGCCCTGCCAGGCTGGTTGGACCGCATTCTGCGCCAGGTCATCGTCACACCCGACATGCACCGCGTCCACCATTCCATCGACAGGCGGGAACATGACAGCAACTATGGATTCAACTTATCAATTTGGGATAGACTGTTTCGAACCTACTGTGCCCAGCCCGATCTCGGACACCAGGACATGGTAATTGGTCTCAAGCCCTATCAATCCGAAGCACCAACCCGTCTTGGCTGGAGTTTATTGGTTCCGTTTAAGCCACTTAGACGCGAAGATTAATGGCCGCAATTTTGCCTTTTGAACGGCTACAGTCGCTATGAATTTGCAAATGGGTGAAGCTATGCACCGCACCGTCTTCCCTGTTCTCTCCATCTTTGTCCTGACAATGCTTGTTCTGGCTGCTGTTGCGGTCGCACCTGTACACGCTCAGAACCAGACCCAAAACTCCGCTCAAGGAGACCCCTCGCAAGACAAGCCAGCAGGATTTCTTCCACCCCCATCAGCTGCAGCTGTCAAAGAGCTCCCCTGGTTGACGGAGAAGCCAACGCCCGCCAAACGCCCGGCGGCCAAAAAAGCGACAGCAAAGCCAGCACCTGTGGACACAAAGACTGCGACGACGGTTGTGCCAGACAAAGCCAAGCCAGAGCCGAAGAAAAAAAAGAAAGCGAAGAAAAAGATTGTGCCGGCCAAAAAACTTTTTGGCGCTAAGACGCGCGCTGCAGATCTGAGACCGCGCGCCATTGGGTTTTATTCCAAAGGCTGTCTTGCAGGTGCTGCACGCCTTCCTGATGACGGCAAAGCTTGGCAAGCGATGCGCCTTTCGCGCAATCGCCATTGGGGGCACCCAAAGCTCGTCGCACTACTGCAACGTTTCGCAACAGAGGTGCAAGAGAAAGACAATTGGCCCGGTCTGCTGATGGGTGATATTGCTCAGCCACGCGGCGGGCCAATGCTGACCGGTCATGCCAGCCATCAAATCGGACTGGATGCTGACATTTGGCTCACCCCAATGCCAAACCGAAAATTGACGCGCAAAGAACGGGAAAATATTTCAGCAACATCGATGCTGGCCGCAGACAAAGTCAACGTCAACGAACACTGGAAACCAGGGCATGTGAAGATCCTCAAGCGCGCGGCATCATATAGGTCCGTAGAGCGCATTCTGGTGCATCCAGCAATCAAGGGGAAATTGTGCAAAGAAGCGGGCGCAGACCGCAAATGGCTTTACAAAGTGCGCCCCTATTGGGGCCATCACTATCATTTTCACATTCGCATGAAGTGCCCAGCAGGCTCACCCGGCTGCCGGGCTCAAAAACCTGTTCGAGCTGACGATGGATGCGGCAAAGAACTGACGTGGTGGCTGAAGCGGGTCAAACCAAAGCCACCTCCCAAAGTCAAACCAAAGAAGAAAAAGAAGAAAGCCAAAAAGCGGCGTCCGAAAACCATGGACGACCTGCCAGCGGAATGCCGTCGCGTTCTTGCTGCCCGCTCCTCAACCGTCGAAGCAGCCTTGAAGCGTGGAAAGTAAGTTCGCCGAACGCAAGTCGGCGGCCATTGTGCATCCTTTGAAAGGCTAAGGGACTGGCTACTCGGTAAGCCGCAGATCAGTTGCTTCTTTGGCAATAGCCACGAACGCATCTTCTAGATCCTGGGCACCATCTGCATAAAAGAAGTGTTCGTTCGACGTCGCGCACTCCTGCAAAAGACTATAGACATCTGTTCCAGGACCAGCACTGCTCGATGCAGCAATTGTAAACAGCTCGACAGAGCCACCACTGGCGCGGGCTTTAAATTTCGAACACGCATCCAATGAAGTTGTCCGCAACTGCTGTTTGACCTCTGTCCATGTCGAAGCTGCACCAAACGGCTGGCTATCGAGAATATATCCGTAGGGCGTAAACATATCGGTTGGGCCGTTGGTTGATAAGACCGTCCCATCTAAATGCAGGCTATCCGGATCAAAGCTATACGGTGTGCTCGTATTGCTTTCCCCACCGCACCCTGTGGATTGAAATTCACCTTCAGTCGTTTGCTCACCGTCCGTAATCACAATCATGATCTTTCGAACATTGTTGGAAAAGGATTGCCCTTCTGAAAACGGCTCACTCGGTGACAGCACACGGTGTGCCCAGGCGATACCTGGAGCCAGAATTGTTCCCATATTCGAATGCGATTCAAGGGCATCAATCTCGTTAGTTATGTCTGAAGCGCTCGTCGTCAGCGGTGCAATGGCATGGCGCACACAGTTGTAATTCGCACCCTTTGTCCACGGATCAAAAGTCCCTGAAATTCCCACGGTCTCGACCGTCTTGTACCCAGAGTTGGTCCCATCCGAGGGGTTCTGACAGACCGTTCCGTTATCTGGCTCTGGCGGCCAGACATACGCCTGCCAACGCCCGCCCGACGAGGCATCACCAGAGTTGTAGACATCTTGATTGTGATAGGGTGCCGGGCGCTCTAACACACAGCCAGCCCAAGCTGTTCCGGCGAACAACCCGCTTGCGGTGTTGTCAACAAAGGCGGCGTTGTTGGTGCCGACATTGACGTTCATTGTGAACGGAACAATGGAATACCTAATATTTTGGCTTGGCAGTTTTGCGTCGTCTAAAGTTTCCACCATCTTCTTTGCAGCAGTCTTTAGGGCGTCCATTCGCGAACCGGAACCCATGCTCGCAAGCATTGACCCGCTCACGTCAAGAACGAGAGCAATTTCAAGGTCAACGTTGTTTTGCCGGGCCCTACTTGCCAAGACATTATGGACTGTATCCTTGCCAAACAGCTTCATAATGGATGTGTTGTAGTCTAACTCAAGCCTGCCGTAGCCGCCGTCCGCCTGGCTAAACGTAAATTTGAGATCCGAAATCGTGGCGTCATCTTCTTTAAAGTTCTTTGCAAAAACCGCTGCGAATTTATCCTCCCGTTCATCATCATCTAAAAAGACATTGCTTGCAGCAAGGACAGCGGCATCAAGCGCATGCTGTGCATTCAATTGGTTTGATGCTGCCCGACCAC
>JAHZKN010000015.1 GCA_022600335.1 Alphaproteobacteria bacterium | reverse complement strand
TCGGCCCGCTCTGCCGAGACAAGTCAATCGCGCTGAGGGTGTACGCTCAGTACTGGAAACACAGCAGAGTGCATCAGATGCAAATGTTGATGCCTTCGACATCGAACGCATCAAGTCCCTGCAACAAATGTCCGGATCTGACTTCTTTGATCACCTTGTCGCAGAGTTTCTCAGTGAGGCGAACGAAAGCCTCGACCAGCTTTCCATGGCATTTGAGACCCGCAACCTTGAGCAAATCCGTCTCCTAGCGCACGCGCTGAAAAGTAGCTCCGTCAACTTTGGCGCTTCAACGATTGTTCAAACATGTGAAGCCATCGAATATGGCGACGGTCAAACTGTTTTAGACTCAAGCACCACTGCACTACAAAGCCTTCGCGAAGCCTATGCTCAGCTCGCGCTTGCACTCACTGTGCATATGCGCAGTGAGTGCAAGACCACAAGGCAGCGTGACCATCACCTGGGCACCGACACAAGGAGTGGCGCACCAGCGTTAGTGGCACGACAGTTTTCTAGCGTTCGACACTAGAATACGCGGCCACACGCGCTGGTGCCGGCAATAGACACATCGCAGACGTTACTGGTGGCCTCTTATTGTTTGTGAGAAGACGATTCAGGTTGCACTTTGCGCACCTGCGCCTCAACCAGTTTGAGCATCTTGTTTAAGTCACGCTCAGACAAACCCAATGCCGTATCAACCCACAAATCGATAATCCGATCAAATTCCCGATCCTCAAATCTTGTCGCACAACGCAATGCCTCGCACACGGCGGCCTGCGGCTGCACCCGCTTTTGGTGACCTTGGATGTAGCGGCGTGCGGCAGTTTGCGCTTCTCCGGTGGCAACGACTTCATCAACCAACCCCATCGCATGCATCGCCTGCGCGGTATAAGTTCGCCCGCTCAGCAACAACTCGTCAATTTCGGACTTCGACAAACGCCGCGATAGAAAATTGACCGCACCCATGCCAGGAAACAATCCAAATAAAATTTCTGGAAAGCCAAATTTTACATGCTGTTCTGCGATAATAACATCGCAAGATAGTGCTGCTTCAAAGCCACCTCCTAAACAGCTGCCTTCAACTGCTGCAATGGTGACGATGGGTCGGCCATAGCTTGTTGCGTTGTCGCGAACAACATCAACACAGAGTTCTGCGTAGCGGCGCAGACTTGCGCGATCCTTACCTCGAACCAATCTATTGAACAGCATGAGATCGCCGCCCAAGTTGTAGACACCAGGACTTTGCGAGCCAACAACCATGTAGTCAAAACCCGGATCGCTTGCATGCTTGTCGATGCGCGACCCTTTGATGAAGCCCTGCATGATCCGCAGTTCCTTCAACAATGGCAGACTAAAGCAGGCACGACCTCGCGGCTTAAACCAGCACCAAAACGTGCGCTGTTCAGATTCAAGCGCAACAGCGAGTTCGCGGTAGGGATACGTCTCAAGCGGACGCCGCCGCTGTGTTTCGCTGGTAAAGGGAACAAACGCATTGGTAAGAGATGATATGGCGGCCAGTCGATTGTGTTTTGGCCAGACATTTAACGCAGAAAAAGAACTTAGGTTCATGGAAGGTACGCCCTCATAAGAACTGATCCACCACCACAACTATAAATTGCATTTAAAGCTAAATCTACATCTTTTACGTGTGCTATTTTGAGACATGCGCGGGGTATTGCGGTTCTTTCAAGGAGGCATCTGCGCACTCCTTTGTCGGCCCATTTCAATTCACACATCAGGCGGCGAAAACAACAGCTCACCATCTACGTTCTGACTTCCATCTACACTACGGCACAACTGATTTCCCAATTTAGGAGTGTGCAGCTGTAGTTTGAACGCTGCATACTTGCTCTACTCGAATGCGGTCAACTAAGTCGTTGAACACGCTGCACTTGTCACGATTCGCGTTGGCGAAAGGAGCCAGACGGATGGATGTTCAAAAGCACTGGGTTAACTTGCAAGATCTCGTTGCGAACTTTGCCCCAAAGCTGATCGCCGCGGTCGCAATTCTAATCGTCGCTTGGGTAATTGGTATGTTGCTATCGCGCGCTGCAAAATATCTCATTTCCAAATCTGGATTTGGGGACAATCAGACTGCGCGCGCCGATATGGGAGTAGCCATCGGTAAAGCCCTTTTCTGGGTCACCATGCTCATTGCAACACCTGCTATTCTAGGCTCTTTGGGGTTGCAAAGCCTGATGCAGCCAATGCAGGCGATGGCGCACAAATTCCTCAGTTTTATTCCAAATTTAGTTGCCGCTGGATTGATATTTGGCATTGGCTTTGCCGTTGCAACGGTTGCACGTCAGGCGCTTACAAGTGTTCTTGAAGCTGCAAAAGCTGATGAATGGACCGAGGCTGCCGGCCTCAAGTCCGTCACAGGCTCAACAGGCATCTCTCGATTTGTGGGCACGTTGGTTTTTGCCCTCATTATTGTACCAATCGCCATCGCAGCACTGGATGCCCTGGGCGTCGAGGCCATCTCAACACCTGCAAAGCAAATGCTTCAGAGCTTCCTGGATGCTATTCCAAAAATCTTTGCCGCTTCTATTGTCGCGTTGCTGTCGTATACGATCGCTCGGTTTGCCTCAGACACGCTGAGTTCTTTGCTCCCGACCGTTGGCTCTGACCTTGTCGGTAAACGCCTTGGACTGACTGATGAAGTTCTCGGTGGCACATCCATGTCACGCGTTGCCGGCATGTTAGCCTTTGCCGCAATCATGATTTTTGGGCTCGTGGAAGCAACCAAACTGCTAGACTTTGAAATTGTCTCGACGATGCTATCGCAAATTCTCGCTCTTGGCGGGCGCATTTTGCTTGGCAGTGTGATCATTGGATTTGGCGTTATCGCCGCCGATTTCATCTCATCAGCTGTTGCAAAATCTAAAGACGCAAAAGTGATAGCAACGCCACTCAAGATCGCGATCATTGTTTTGGCTTCCGCCATGGGTTTACGTCAGATGGGTGTCGCCAATGAAATCATAACAACTGGCTTCACAGCATTGATCGGAGCGTTAGCCGTCGGAAGTGCCATTGCCATTGGCTGGGGCGGTAAAGACACGGCTTCGCGGTTGCTCGATAAATGGACGCGGAACCTCTAGTTGCCACAGCACGACCATTGAGTTGAGCGGCGCGCCAGTGTCTTATGGCGCACTGCTCAATTCATCTGCACTTCGAGTGGTCTAGAATTTGTTGCATATCCCTTGGCAATGCGCCGCACGAGGGGACGCACAATGTTATCGACGAGCAATAAGAAACAACAATTATCAGTCTTCGTTGAGCAAATAGTCATCCCCGCTTGCATGTGGTTGCCATCAGAATTGGGATCGACGTCCCCATACTCTTGAAACCCAGTTGCCTGCAAACCATTTACCTCAAACAGAATAATCGCCCTTTTCGG
>JAHZKN010000153.1 GCA_022600335.1 Alphaproteobacteria bacterium | reverse complement strand
GGGCGGTTAGCTCAGTGGTAGAGCGCCTCGTTTACACCGAGGATGTCGGGAGTTCGACCCTCTCACCGCCCACCAGTTCTTTGCCGACGTTCATCAGGTGCTTCACGATGCTTGACTTGGCATCAGCGAACACGTATTCGGACGCTTCTTACAGACGGCTCGCAGGCCCCTAGACTGGGTCTAAGATGCCTGTTTTGGAATTGCGGGCGTAGCTCAGTTGGTTAGAGCGCCGGCCTGTCACGCCGGAGGCCGCGAGTTCAAGTCTCGTCGCTCGCGCCATTCCAGACCAAGTCTGCTCCAGACTAAGTCTGCTTCAGACCAAGTCCGAAAAGCTCCAACGGCTAACGCATTTGCAGTGCCGCCTTCTCCGCCCAAACGTCAACGGGCGTGCTGAGGTGGCCTTTTTGGCTTTTGCTACCATGATTTCCGCGACAACCGCTGGGCTCAGTGCCAGGCCTTGCACCTAATCAGGGGGTGCGATAACACCTCGAACATCGTAGACCAGTGGTGGTGCGTTTCCGAACGGGCTTCGTGTGACGGTGCTCAAGACTGAGCAGGAACAGCAATGACCGAACTTATCAATGACTACTTACCGCTGGCAATTTTTCTTGCAGTCTCGGGGGCGATCGCGGCTGCATTGATGATTGCGCCGTTCTTAGTTGCTGTACGCAATCCTGATCCGGAAAAAGTGTCCGCCTATGAGTGCGGCTTTGAAGCATTTGATGATGCACGGATGAATTTTGATGTGCGATTCTATTTGGTCGCCATTCTTTTCATTATTTTTGATCTGGAGATTGCCTTCCTCTTTCCGTGGGCTGTGGCATTTAAAGAGTCTGGCCTCTACGGCTTTTGGGCGGTGATGATTTTTCTTGCCGTTCTAACCGTTGGATTTGCCTATGAGTGGCGGAAGGGAGCGCTGGAATGGGATTGACGCGCACGCCGCACATGTTGTTGGCCGCACCGGCACCGGCAACGGATCACGGTGGCGGCCGTGTTGCTGCTCACCCGCCAAGTAACCCGTCCTTCACTGCGATCTCAGATGAACTTGCCGACAAAGGCTTTTTAGTTACCACCACCGATGATCTTATCAATTGGGCGCGCACCGGTTCGTTGATGTGGATGACGTTCGGTCTTGCGTGCTGTGCGGTTGAAATGATGCAAGCGTCAATGCCGCGTTATGATCTGGAGCGCTTTGGTTTTGCGCCGCGCGCTAGTCCGCGCCAATCGGACGTGATGATCGTTGCCGGCACATTGACCAACAAAATGGCACCAGCGTTGCGCAAGGTATACGATCAGATGCCGGAACCACGGTATGTGATTTCCATGGGGTCGTGTGCCAACGGTGGCGGTTATTACCACTACTCGTATTCCGTTGTGCGTGGCTGCGATCGCATTGTTCCCGTTGATATCTATGTGCCGGGCTGTCCACCAACGGCAGAAGCGCTAGTGTATGGTGTGCTGTTGTTGCAGCAGAAAATCCGCCGCACAGGAACGATTGAGCGCTAACGCTGAACAACTGAACCCTTCCCAGGGTCCACAATCGGACAAGAAGAACCGACGATGACCGAAACGCTCAGTGAACTTGAAACCTACCTTGAAGTGAGGCTCGGTGCGGCACTTCTGGCATCAAGAATTGCGTTCGGAGAGCTGACAATCGAGGCCAGTGGCTCTGAGATCCCAAAAGTCTTGCGGTTTCTACGTGATGATGGTCGCTGCCGGTTTGAGATTTTGATTGATCTGGCCGGTGTTGATTGGCCAGGGCGCGAGCCGCGTTTTGATGTGGTCTACCATTTGCTGTCACCGAGATCTGGGCAACGTATTCGCATCAAAGTCAAAACAGATGAAGTGACTCCAGTACCGAGCGCCGTCGGAATTTTCTCCGCTGCGAATTGGTATGAGCGCGAAGCCTACGACATGTATGGCATCCTATTTAGTGATCATCCTGATCTGCGCCGTCTTCTGACGGATTATGGCTTCCAAGGCCACCCACTGAGAAAAGAATTCCCGCTCACCGGCCATGTCGAGGTGCGTTATGATGACGTGCAAAAGCGTGTCGTCTATGAGCCCGTCAAGTTGACGCAAGAATTTCGCAATTTTGATTTTGAGAGCCCATGGGAAGCGCCGGATTACATCATTCCAGGCGACGAAAAAGCTTCAAAAGCAGATGGCAATTAGGAATTCAAATGTGGTGCCGCACACTGAGTTTCGCCGTTGTAGTTATGGCTAGCCTTGTTTACTCACAGGACGTAGCACTTGCTTGTCGGATTACCCAGGTCAGAGAATTAGCCGAAGCAATCGAAGCTGCACAATTTATACCAGACAAGATCCAACCGTTAGAGGTTGTTGGTAAGAAAATTTCTAAAACAATCACGGGTTCATGCTTCGGAACGGGGACGTGCCAAACGATCGTCGAACTCGAGGTTCTTGCGACAGTCGAGGGACGTTTCACACAACATGAAAGGATACTGGTATCAATCGGCCCAAGTTGTGATGTTATTAGACCGCCGCGCCATGAACAAAGATATGTTGTGGTTCCGCTTGATAGCGAAAACGTGGGAAGCCTACGGGAAACGATTAAAAGCCAAATTTGGAGATCGAAGGCGTTGAAATTACCGTTTTATTACGCCCTAGTCACACGGCGGCGGAGTCCAAACGTATCGGATAAGTCGTGGCATACGACGGAGGGTGCAAATGAGTAGTGAGTCGCAGGCTCTGTCAGGTGCCTGCCTGTGTGGTGCTGTAAAATTTACAGTGACCACCGAGAACAGCCAGGTTGGTGTCTGTCATTGTTCGATGTGCCGGACGTGGTCGGGTGGTGTGGTGTTTGCACTGGACGAGGTGAAGGATCTTAAGATCCAAGGAGAAGACAATCTCGGCGTTTACAAATCTTCAGAGTGGGCGGAGCGTTGCTTTTGCAAAAAATGTGGCAGCAATCTTTTTTGGCGCTCAGAGCAGCTAGGACATACAGTGGTGATGGCAGGTGCCATTGAAGACCAGTCGTCGCTGAAATTTGCCAGTGAAATCTTTATCGACGCCAAGCCGGACTACTACGCATTCGCGAACGACACAAAAAAATATACCGAAGCTGAAGTTTTGGCTCAATTTTCGGACGTCAACAATAAGACCAAATAAAGGGATCGGGCGGCACACGTGGCTGAAACAGAAATCAGACCGTTTAATATCAACTTCGGACCGCAGCATCCGGCGGCGCACGGCGTATTGCGCCTGGTGCTGGAGCTTGACGGCGAAGTGGTGACCCGTGTTGATCCCCATATCGGCTTGCTTCACCGTGGCACAGAAAAGCTGATCGAGAACAAAACGTATTTGCAGGCGATTGGTTACTTTGATCGGCTTGATTACGTCGCACCGATGAACCAAGAACACGCGTTTTGTTTAGCTGCAGAGCGCCTTCTCGGTTTGGAAGTTCCAAAGCGAGGGCAGCTTATTCGCGTCTTGTTCTCTGAGATTGGCCGGCATTTGTCGCATCTTCTCAATGTTACAACACAGGCTATGGACGTCGGTG
>JAHZKN010000152.1 GCA_022600335.1 Alphaproteobacteria bacterium | reverse complement strand
GACCATTCTGTTGTCGGTTGAGCCAGAGAAACCTTGCCCACTGCCTTTAAAAAAAATCTTGCGTGTAGATGCAATCAAATAGCGAGAGTCGTCGGGGTGCAAAACTGATCTGTTCTGGGGCTCGAGTTTGCAATTCGTTCATCATTTGATGGCCAAATGGCACGAACCATTTGTTCCAGAAGGATGAGAAGCAATGTCGGCACGGTTTAGCCACACAAATTCAACTGCGCGCCTTGTCAATGTTGCGATGATTGTCGCGGCGACAGTGATGGCCGCTGCCTCTTTCAGTGCAGACCGTGCCCAAGCCAATGATTTGATCGTCTACTATGATCAGTCGCAGCTTCTACGCTTACCGCGTCCGGTTGCTGAGGTGATCATTGGCAACCCCTCGATCGCCGACGTCACAATACAAGGTGGTAATCTAGTGGTTGTGACCGGCAAGACGTTTGGGATGACGAACATCATTGCTTTGGATTCTGAGCGCAATATTATTCAGGACCAGCGTGTTCTCGTCGAGCGCGATGAAAAGCGGATCATCAATGTCCACAAGGGCACCCTGCGTCAATCCTTCAGCTGCACACCGAATTGTTCGCCAACGCTGACAATTGGCGACGACGTGGCGTATTTTGATAGCATCAACAAGCAGGCGGCGATTAAGACCAAGTTCTCCGCTGGCGGCGGCTCACAGCCCGGTGGCGGAGCACCCGGCCAATAGGTATCGTCACAGGCCGCATGAACACAGCGCGCTAGCGTGACTCCCTGGATTGTAGCGAAAAACCCAAGCGAACTCGACAGATCGAGGCCTAAAACGCGGAGCCATGAGGGGCATCATGGCTCCGCGTCTCGTTGCGCTATAAGACGGCTCAGCCGCTTGCGCACTTGCCGGCGATGTCTCCTTGCGGCCACCGCCAGCGAGCAGGTTCTGTTGAACTGTAACTTCTGCGGAAAGATCTTCGCGTGGTTCAAGAAAACTCTGGCGTCGGTTGCAGCTTCCATCGAATTGTTTGGATTGTCATAACAAAATTTTAGTTGCGATGAACGAATGCCTAACGCGGGCAGGCAAAGTCATTATAAATTTAGGCAATTTTTGAGCGGCAGTGCACTGCTGGGTTTTTACCATAAGTGTGAGTTTAGTATTTTGTTAGCAATTCATTCACGAGCTGCGCATAGATTTGCTTCAAACACGAACGGAATTTTGGGTGAGGCCGTTAGTTATGCGTACGACGTTGTGGTCTGGAGGAGCCTCAATCCTCCGCAGAGGGACATTCAAGCTGTGTCGCTTTTCCAAAGACAAAAAGGGTACGACGGCAATTGAATTTGGCCTAGTTGCAATGCCATTTTTCATGTTCGCCTTCGGTATCATGCTGGTTGGCTTGAAGTACTTTACTGAAAATGCTCTTGAGCATGCAGTCGAGTCGGCGGCGCGCTCAATCCGGACCGGGCAAGCCCAGACCGCTGGCAATACGTTGACCGACTTCCGCAATATGGTGTGCACGGAAGCCAGCAGCTATATCACATGTAACTCGAAACTCGTCGTGCACGTGCAATCCGCTGCGCAGTGGGCAGATATTACACCGACACCGTGTCTGACGGGCGGAAGCCTCACGCCATCCGCTGGCGTTGGCACCGATCCGCTGGCCGATTCTTCCGGTGGTGCGGAAGCGGTGGTCCTAGTTACCGCATGTTATGAATGGGATCTGACCCAAGTCTTCGCCCTTGGAGGTCTTGGAGACAGCATTGGTGACATGGACAGCGGCTCCTCCCTGATCCAAGCCGTATCAACCTTCCGAACTGAACCTTACAACTAGCCTTACCCTTACGCCGCACGGCTTGGGTACGAAATCGAATTTAGGGAATCTTTGTCATGTCACTGAAATTCATGCACCGGCAGGCGATAGGCGCTCGTTACTATGCGCGACGCCTCAAAGACAATATTTCCGGAATTGCTGCGGTGGAATTTGGGCTTATTGCCCCAGTTATGCTGATCATGTTGATCGGTACAATTGAAGTGAGCCGCGCAATTTCAATCGATCGTCGTTTTGGTCTTTCAACGTCGATGGTTGGCGATCTTGTTGCCCGCGAAGAAGATATGTCAGCGGACAATCTCAATGCAATCTACAATATCGTCCAGCACGTGATGTCACCCTATGATACGTCGCAACTGAAAATTGCGGTTATTCCAGTTAAAGCTGCCAGCGACGACAACACGAACACTAAAGTTTATGCCGCGACAACCAATCGCCCATCTTACAACGGAATGGCGGCACCAGCAGCCTGTTCGGATTATGGTTTGACAGCGGGTCTTGTTGATGAGGGTGAAAGCGTCATCGTGGTGGAGTCGAGTTATGATTTTACACCGCTTCTCGTCAACGACATTCTTGGTGCAAGAACATGGACCGACAAGTCTGTGCTTAGCCCGCGTACATCATGCGTTGACTTTGACGACGACAATTGTGTTTCGCCGTGCTTCTAGGACCATCGGCGCAGCCTTGTTAGAGGATTGAGCAGCGCTCTTTCTTCGGTCTGACAGTATTTAAAGGCCGCTCACGAATGTGAGCGGCCTTTTTTGCATTCACTCTCCTCGAACAATATCGCGCCGGTCTCAGTCCTTGAAAGCGAGGTCTTAGCATCCAGGGCTGAACAGTTTTTCTATTTCAAGGGCGTATACGCCCCTATCGGACCACTAACTTTCGCCTTATGATCAGTGCGGTGTTTTCACAGCACAAGGACGCCTGCGCGCATGGGTCGTCGATCCATACATACAGCAGAGGAACTCAGGGAACTCATTCTCAATGCAACGACGGAATTGATTGAGAGTGAGGGTCTTGCCGGCTTGTCTGCGCGAGAGATTGCCCG
>JAHZKN010000014.1 GCA_022600335.1 Alphaproteobacteria bacterium | reverse complement strand
CTGAGACTGCGACCATCATTCTCCAAAAAGTACGTGGCACGGCATTTGATGTTTTCAACATCTCCACTCTTGAAACCAAGGCGGCCTTCTCCCACCCAACGTCCTGGCAGTTGGGCAAACGGATCAGCGCTTTGCGACTGCGCTGGCGTCGTACCAAATAGGTTAAGCCCAATCATAATAACAGCTAAAAGCCGCAACACGCACTGTGAGAGCGGCACACATTCAAGCCATGCAATTTGGTCAGTCAGCGCGCATTTACGAATATTGAATGCCATGCAGGGTCTCCGGGGTTTCAGAGATGGCGCAGTGACAAAATAACCGCTGGAGCGATGATCAATCCACCGCAGAGCAATGTCACAGATTTAGAGATTTGCGGATTCTGGCAGACCACGATAGCGCGTGCGAACACGACGCATCGTACCTGTCTTCGAACGCATAACAATGGTTTCAGTCTCAATCATATCGCCATCAAACGTCACGCCATCAAGCAATGAACCACCTGTCACGCCGCTGGCTGAAAAAATCACATCAGTGGAGGCAAGGTCTTGCAACATGAATTTTCGGTCTATGTCAGGAATGCCCATCTTGGCGGCGCGTACGCGTTCGCTATCGTCGGACGGTACCAACCGACCCTGCATCTGACCGCCCATGCTGCGCAACGCAGCAGCAGCTAGAACACCTTCTGGTGCACCGCCATGACCGAGGTAAATATCAACTCCGGTTTCTTTTGGGTCTGTCGTCCAGATGACGCCAGCAATGTCGCCGTCTGGTATCAGCTGCACACTGGCGCCCGCCTCGCGCACGGCGCGGATGATATCGGAATGGCGCGCGCGATCCAAAATGCACGCTGTCAAAGCTGAAACCGGAACACCTTTGACCTTGGCCATCGCAGCGAGGTTGTCGGCAGGACTGGCATCCAAATCAACAACACCTTCTGGGTAGCCCGGTCCAATCGCGATTTTGTCCATGTACATGTCAGGGGCATGCAGCAGTCCCCCCTTCTCCGAGATCGCCAAAACAGCAAGGGCGTTAGGCGCAGATTTCGCGCAAATGGTCGTGCCTTCAAGCGGGTCGACGGCAATATCGACTTCGGGACCGCCTGCACCAAGCTTTTCACCGATATAGAGCATCGGCGCTTCATCCATTTCGCCTTCGCCGATCACCACCGTGCCATGAATTGAAAGTTTGCCGAGCTCTGCTCGCATGGCATCAACTGCAGCTTTGTCGGCACCCTTTTCGTTACCACGCCCACGCAGCTTGGCAGCGGCAACGGCTGCAACTTCCGTCACCCGCACCACTTCCATGACCAAAATGCGATCCAACCCGCCGTTCTCGGCTTGTGTCATTCTCACGTCCTCATTCTAGTGAACCACACCGTCTGGTGCTCAAAGCGCTTCGATGCGAATCATCTGCGGCGTCTCCGCCACCTTGCCATCTTGCTCAATTGCAGCCAGTGCCGAACGGATCTTTTCCTCAGTCGTCTCATGCGTGATCAGCACGACTGTCGCAGCGTCTCCACTGATCCGACCTGTTGCGGGGCCAGCCTTTTCCACAGCGCTTTGTCGTTGCACAATGCTCTCAAGAGAAACACCCTCGTCCCCCATGCACTTGGCAATGCCCGCCATCGCACCGGGGCGATCAAAGACGGACAGGCGGACATAGTATGCCCCCTGGTGCGTTCCAAGATCTGCACGCTTGAACGGCTTTAACGCCTTAGCCGAGCGCACAAAAGGCGCCAAAATATGCCCTCGTGCAATATCAACAATGTCGCTTGCAACCGCCGATGCGGTTGGCGCGCTGCCTGCGCCGGGCCCAACAAGGAGCAAATTTCCAATAGTATCGCCATCGATTGCAACGCAATTGGTGACCCCAGAGACTTCGGCCACTGCGCCGTGGAACGGCACCATGGCCGGATGCACACGTGCTTCAATTCCACTTTCCGTCTTGAGCGCGACGCCGAGCAACTTAATGCGATAACCAAGGTCTGCGGCAGCTTCGATATCCGCAGACGCAATCGCTTCAATTCCCTCTACATGGACTTCGTCAAAAGCAACTTCAGATCCAAACGCCAAGGTTGTGAGGATTGCAAGTTTATGAGCCGCATCAAACCCACCGATATCAAATGTTGGGTCGGCCTCTGCGTATCCCTTGTTTTGCGCATCTTTCAACACGTCTTTAAACGCCAGGTGCTCATCTTGCATGCGGCTTAGGATATAGTTGCAAGTGCCATTGAGAATACCATAAACGCGATTGATCTTATTGGCCGCGACAGCCTCTCGCAGCGTTTTTACAATCGGAATTCCACCGGCCACAGCCGCTTCATAGTTGAGCGCCACGGCGTTTTTCTCAGCACGCTTTGCTAAGGCAATTCCATGTTTGGCAAGCAGCGCTTTGTTTGCCGTCACAACGTGCTTGCCTGCATCCAAGGCCGCCTCAACACTGGCCTTTGCAACCCCCTCATCACCGCCGATCAATTCCACAAACACATCGATGTTTGGGTCTTTGGCCAGGACGACAGCATCGTCGTGCCACGCGACACCTTCTAGCGAAATGCCGCGATCGCGATCGCGTGTGCGTGCGGATACGGCGACCACGTCAATTGGCCGGCCGGTCATTTCAACGAGGTGCTCACGGCGCGATGCCAACAGCTCTAGCAATCCCGTGCCGACTGTTCCGAGCCCTGCCACACCCAATTTGATGGATTCTGTCATGATCAAAAGTGTCGCGTTTTTTT
>JAHZKN010000151.1 GCA_022600335.1 Alphaproteobacteria bacterium | reverse complement strand
TGGCGACGATGATGTCATCTCGCTTTGGTTGTTTTTTGAGCCAGGTGCCGATGATCTCTTCCGTTCGGCCCTGGGTTTCCGGCGACAACGGTGTGACGGGATACATCTCGGCGGTGTCGATGAAATTGACGCCGTGCTCAAAAGCGAAATCGAGCTGCGCGTGGCCCTCGTCTTCTGTGTTTTGCGTGCCCCAGGTCATACTACCAAGGCAAATCTCGCTGACCTTAAGGTCGGTTCGTCCAAGTTTGCGGTACTTCACGCGCAGATCTCCCGTGCGGTTCGATGTGTTTCATCTCCCCAGCATAAAGTAATTCAATCCAAGCACGATAGCGACAATGGCAACCGAGATCCACAAGCCCTGCGTCATGAACCGAAGCTTTAGCTTGGTGGTAATAGCCATCGCCACAGATGCTGCTGCTACGGGAATGCCGATAAATCGCGGAACCGCTTGCGCGAGGTTGCCACTGTTAGTGAACAGAATACTTTGAAATGCCATCACGATGACAATCGACAGTGCTGCAATAAAGTTCAAAATGTCTTTGCGCGATTGTTCTTGAATTATTTCAGATGCTGCATCGGGATCCATGCCTGGAGCGGAGAGATAGAGGCCAACACAGCAGATCAGGAGAATCGAAGCCGTACGGAAAACAGAAATAATTTTGAACCCACACCAAGCGGAAATTTGCCTCCAGACCGCATCGGTTGCATCAGACCATGTGGTCACTAAGCGCTGGACGCCATCAGAGAGCGCCACTTCAGAGCCAACGGACTCAAGCAGCAGTGCCGCCAATGTCATGATAGCGCACACCAGAACAGGCACTTTTAGAACGAATTGAAACATGCTGTTGCCCACCGCCAACGCCCAGACCAATCGCTAAGCGATCGGATCCTAACGTCGGATGGGGACGTCTACCAGCCGCCAAGGCTTGGATTGCAAAATGGCGACGGGGCAGTAACAGGATCGATTGACGTATGCCCGGCAAAGTCACGTGTAATATCTTGGGTGGTGTTCGGCGATACTGGACGTGCGTTGCGGGAACGGGTTGCAGCTGGTGTGCGGGACTTAGGAAACTGCAAGGGTAAGGATGCCGGTAAGACATCGGATTGGTACAGCATCAGGGTCTCCTTGAGCGAGAGAGATCGGGTGTCAGATAAGTAGAATGACGACGCAGTGGGGGCTGCGCCGACCGCTGCCACATTAGGGGCCCGTTGCACGGCGTGCTGTCACGCAGGTGACAGGGATTTACTGAAATTCAGTGCACTGGCGGCGTTGGGATCACCGCGCCTCGACCGACGTTGGCAAAATGGGCTGTTAACCACGGATGGTGTTCTGCCAGACAGCCAGTGCACGCGCCGAGCCGGAGGGACAGACGTTGGCAAGCTCAGGAGATGTCCCTATGGCACCCACTCAAGATAACGCGAGTTCACCCAGCCGGTGGTGCCGTTGTACTCGATCTGAACCCACGACCCTCTGTCGGGGCCAGAAATGAGTACGCCACATGAATCTGGTGGAATAAACCCGACTTTATAAGAACGCGCCGAGGCCCGGCTTCGGATATTGAGAACATCATTCGATGCGACCCCAACAACACGATAGGTTTCACAGCAGGCACAGGCGTAGGCCTGGTTCATAAACCCACCCATTAAAATCATGCAAGCGCACAGGGTGCGTAAGGCAACCAAACGCAAAACAGCTTCAATCATGTCTAGTACTCCGTGCTTACAAAATTCCAGGTCCGCGCTTCCGTCGTTACTTTATAGAACACTGATGCGTCTCAACACCCCCACGTCGTTATCAAGAAAATTGATCGAATTTTTGGTCTATAGTTTTTTTCGGAAAAGGGGGGGGCGTAGAGACTAGCTGGATCGGCCGCGTATGCTGCGTTGCACGGCGTCTTCCAAGGCTTGCAAGAAACGCGAACGGTCTTGACGCGTAAAGCTCGCATTATAGCCTTTGCTTTCACCGGTTTCGCGCAGATGGGCCGAGAGATCGCGCATCGCCAGCGCCATGCCGATGCTGTCTTCAGTGAACGGTTTTCCGGTTGGGCCGATGGCTTGCGCAGTTTTCTTGAGACATCGCGCGGCCAGAGGAATGTCGGCGGTCACCGCGATGTCCATGGAGTCGATGTTTTCGGCAATCCAATCATCTGCTGCATCGGGTCCGTCCGAGACCACAACTCGGTGCACAAGGTCACTTGTTGGCAAGCGCATCCAGGTGTTGGAGACGAAATAGATATCGAGGTCGTGTCGTGCTGCAACGCGCATGGCCTCGTCTTTTACCGGACACGCGTCCGCATCAATGTATATCGCCACTGGGTCCTCGTGTTCCGTGCGTTACAGACATATCGTAACGGATGCCAATGGAAAGCGCATCACGCAGGAAAACGCACTTTGTTTATCTGAATTCTTGCTGCGTTTGCAATCATCTAGGCGGGACGTCTTTGCACCGGCACAGGTCTTGTGAAAAAGTAGATTAAGTGATGACGACGATTCAGTTTCTGTTCATCTGATGTTGTGTCTTATAATCCAGGTGAGGATCATACACCTGCCGGCATCGGGGTGATTTGCCGATTTTGGAAGAGGATAAAAAATGTCAATGTTGAACTGGGCCACAAAGGGCCTTGCTGTTTTGATCGCGACCGTTGGTCTTGGCGTCGGGTCGGCCTCGGCTTTCAATGAAGAGTTCACGGCCTGGCACAATGGCTCAAAGATGCGCGTCACTCTGGAAGAAGACACGTTTGTTATTCGCTATGTAAAACCCAAGAGAAGCTTGCGCAGGCATGGCGTGCGCAACGGGACGGTTCTGTTCTCAGGCCACATCTCCGGCAATCGCAAGGTTGAGGGGGAAGCAAATGTCTTCCGTTCGGGTTGCGACCCTGAGCCCTATTGGGTCACAGGCCGATACCGAAAGTCGCGCCGCAGCTTTACGCTCCGCGGTGATGCTCCAAAGCGGATCTCAGGCGGGTGTGAAGTCGTCGATTATACGTCATCTGGCTCCAATGCCCGGTTGAGCTTTACTAAGAGTGGTGGTTCTAGCGGTGGCGGCGGCAGCGATGACGGCGATCATGATGACGGCAGCGGCGATGGCGCATATTGTGGTTGGTGGGCGATCTACTCGTGTCACAAGTCCCGCAACGCTGCGATCCGCGACATGAACAATGTTGGCTATGGTGGCGTTGTTGAAACGAGTGACGTGCCCAACTTTAGGAATGGCTATTATTGCGTTGCTGATGGTCCAACCAGCAAAAGGAATGCAACCCGCAAAATGAATCGCGCGCGCGGTGACTTCGATAGCGCCTATACAAAGAAGGGCTGCTAGCGAACCCGGAAGAAACGTTACAGACAAAAAAGCCGTTTGGTGGTTCCTCTCCAAGCGGCTTTTTATTTGGGGAGGATCGCTGCTAAACGGCTTCGTTCATGTGTCTCAAGCGACTGGCCATTTGCCGCATAACATAAAGTGAGAATACCGGGCTTTTACGAACCAGCTCAATAAACGAGTTTTCGTCAATGACGGCAAGTTCGGTTGCCGATGATGCCTTAACGGTAGCACTGCGCGGTGCGCGATCAATCAAAGCCATTTCACCGAAGATGCCATGCAACCCAACCGTCTCGACAACTTTGTCACCAACAGTGATGTCGACTTTGCCCTCTAGAACAACAAACATGAGATCGCCGGGATCATTCTGAGAAAAAATGACGTCTCCTGCTGCAAAACGTTTGAGTGGAATGTTGTAGCGCTCGAAGAACGAGAAATCGAAAGGACCTAGAGCCATGGGACTACCGATCTATTGGTTTGCTGCGCATTGGGTGGCATCGCAGCGTCTTTGATTGTTAATGCACACCCAGTATAACGATTTGCCGAACGAAGCGCTACTCAACACAAGCAGTCTTGCACGCCATGAAAGCCAAAAGTCGGCGTCTACCTAGCCAAGCAAAATTGCTAGATACAACGCCCGCCGTCGACCTCTAGTGCAACGCCAGTAATGAATTCGGAGGCTGGATCCGCTAGAAATAGCGCAGCATTGGCGATGTCGGTCGGTCGAGACATGCGTCCAAGAGGAATACCACTCGTAAATTTAGCGCGGTTTTCTGGTGTGTCCGGAAGGCCCATAAAGTCCTCCAGCAAGCCGGTTTCGCCGATCACCGGATTGATAGCATTGACGCGTATGTTTTTTGGCGCAAGCTCCGCGGCAAGAGACTTGGTAAGAATGATAGCAGCACCCTTGGAGCCGTTGTACCACGTGAGTCCCGGACGCGGGCGCACGCCTGCGGTCGAGGCTGTGTTGATAATCACGCCACCGCCACGCTTTTCAAGTTCTGGCACAGTCGCGCGTGCCATCAAGTAGATTGATTTAACATTGACGGCGTAGATCCGGTCAAAGTCTGCTTCCGATACATCGAGCGCGGGTTGGTTCTTGTGCGTCACGCCGGCGTTGTTGACGACAATATCGAGACCACCAAACTGAGATAGTGTTGTCCCCACGAGCTCTGTGACATCGCTACTCTGGGTGACATCACAACGCGTCGCAATTGCTGTTTGGCCTAAGGCTGCTGCGGTCTCCTGTGCCGCAGACGCATTGCTATCGGCCACGACAACGCGAGCACCTTCTGCTGCAAACGCGTTGCAAATGCCGCGGCCAAAGCCCGATCCGCCACCGGTAACAATCGCGACTTTGTCCTTAAGGCGCATTCTGGTCTCTCGATGCCTACTGTGGGTGGTTGAATGGAGTTTTGTTCGGTCGCAATGTGAAGTGCGGGATCTAACCGGTTTGTCCAGACGCTCGACGCGCAGCTTGTTCGCGATATGGACTGGCAGGATAGGTTCCTAGAATTTTTATTTCGTTGGAAAAGAATGCCAGTTCTTCCAACGACAGTCGCACAGGGCGCTGGCTAGGATGTCCTTCGACATCGGCGTAAAACATAGTGGCGTTGAATGTGCCTTCGGTTTGATAGCTCTCAAGCTTCGTCATGTTGACGTCATTGGTGGCGAACCCACCGAGTGCCTTGTAGAGTGCCGCCGGAACGTTGCGCACACGAAATATGAAACTTGTGATGACTTGTCCTGCCTCAGGATCTGCATCATCTGGCTCATTGGCCAAGATAATAAAGCGCGTGGTGTTATGCGTTTCGTCTTCGATATTCTCCAATAAGATTTCGAGGCCATAGGTTTTTGCAGCCAGCGTTGAGGCAATGGCTGCGAGCGAGGGCTCTGATGATTCACTGACAATGCGTGCAGAGCCAGCCGTGTCGGCTTCGGGGTGCGGCATCAGACCATGCTTGTGCAGAGTATTGCGGCATTGGCCAAGCGCCTGCGTGTGCGATAGGACGCGTTTTATATCTCTTAGTTTCGTGCCTGGCTTGGCCATTAACTGATGACGGACCCGCTGGAAGTGTTCGCCGATGATATAGAGTCCTGCATCAGGCAGCAGGTGATGAATATCCGCGACCCGTCCAGCGACGGAATTTTCAATCGGGATCATGGCGTAGCGCGCGTTACCGTTTTTAACAGCGGCGAGCGCATCCTCGAATGTTGGACACGCGACGGGCTCCATGTCTGGAAAAGCTTCGGTACATGCGAGATGGGAATTGGCCCCGGCTTCGCCTTGAAAGGTCAGTTTGTTTTGCATGGGTTTAAACTGGCAGTCGCGTGCGACCGGAGTGCATTGTGCTGCCAAGAAATCCTTTCAAGTGAAGAGCCGACTTATGCCGATTTTGTCTGCAGCATGGCCCGCGCGCGCTCAAGGTCGGCGGGAGTATCGACACCCAGAGGAACGGTGTCAACGATCGCGACATCAATTTGCATGCCTGCTTCCAGCGCCCTGAGCTGTTCAAGTTTTTCGCGTTTTTCGAGAGGTGACTGCGGAAGTGCCACGAACCTGTTGAGGGCGGCTCGTCGGTACGCATAGATGCCAATGTGATGGTAAAGTGGACCCGGTCCGTGAGGTGCCGTTGCACGCGTGAAATAGAGTGCGCGAAGATGGCCTGCCGCGTGGATTGGCGTTCCGACAACTTTCACGACATTGGCATTGTCGATTTCTTCAGGTGTAACGATTTCGGCTGCTAGTGTGGCAATGTCTGTCGTCGGTGTGTTCAGCAATGGTGTGATGCACTGATTGATGAGATCTGGTGCCAATGTTGGCAGGTCCCCCTGCAGATTAATAATGATCTCAGCTTGCTCTTCGTCAGCTAAAGCGTGAACGGCTTCATGAACTCGATCAGAACCTGAAGGGTGATCAACTGAGGTCATGATGGCGCGCCCATCTGCTTGCATGACCACATCATAAATCTCTTGTGCATCAGTAGCGACGATCACCGGGCCGGCGCCTGATGCTTCTGCGAGCCGAACGATGTGCACGATCATGGCCTCACCGGCGATGTCAGCCAGTGGCTTACCCGGTAGACGCGTTGCATGCATGCGGGCTGGTATGACAATCAAGTTGCGAGACATGGGATCCGAATTTGGGGTCTATGACGAATGAGCGCAGGGGTGCGTGGAATTGGGGATGTTTAGCGGGAATTACGCTTTCGCGACAGGCTTTTTTGGGGTTGGGCGCTTGGCGCGAGCGGGCCGAGACTGCTATGAGACCGGTGATTGTGAGTCCCCTGCCACGAGGCCGTTCTTGCTTCACATGTGAAGGTGAGATTGCGTGGGACGCGTCCACGGTAAAGCAAATACGGACACTTAGGATAGTCTAGATTATGGGACCCTCGGATAAACCACTTTATGTCGTTGGATCGGCGCTTGCTGCACTGTTGGTAATTGTCGGTTTCAAATCATTTTTGGAGATGAAGGACAAAGGGCATCACGGGCAGCCCGAAGCTGGCTACGCATTGCAAGAGTCAGAGGAGGAGCCAAAAGCTGCTGCAGCTCCAAGTGTTGCAGCTTCCTCCACGGCCACGGCTGAAGCCGTCGGCGTGGATGGGGACGCTTCAACCACAGCTCCTGCCGCAGCTGGCACTGCGGACTCGACTGGGACTGCACCGTCCGGTGAGGCTGGTGGATTTGCTGCCATGGTTGCAGCCGCCGACGTTAAGAAAGGCAGCAAACTGTTTCGCCGCTGTGGCTCGTGTCATAGCTCCAAGAAGGGAGATGCTCCATCACTCGGCCCGAATCTGTATGGCATACTGGGGCGGGATATTGGATCGCAGTCTGCTTTCACTGGCTATTCAGACGCAATGAAAGCCAAAACCGGCACTTGGACAATTGATAG
>JAHZKN010000150.1 GCA_022600335.1 Alphaproteobacteria bacterium | reverse complement strand
TCTATCCCGCGCCGTTTAGCTCGCACAATCCGCAATGCACCCTACGACATTCGCGTTGATGAGAACTTCAATGCGGTCATTGACGGCTGCGCTGAAGAAAAACCTGGCCGTAACTCGACGTGGATCAATGCGCGCATTCGCGGACTATATCGAGATCTGTTTGATCTCGGCCACTGCCACACCGTGGAAGCCTGGCAAGGTGATGCGCTCGTTGGCGGTCTTTATGGTGTTGCACTTGGAGGCGTGTTTTTTGGCGAGAGCATGTTTTCAACAGAGCGTGATGCTTCAAAAGTTGCGTTGTTTTATCTAATTGCCCGGCTGATCCACGGTGGTTTTGCACTGCTTGACACCCAGTTTGTGACGCCTCACCTGATGCAGTTTGGCGCTATTGAAGTTGATCGCGAAGCCTTTCACCAACTGCTTGAAAAGGCACTCGCCGACGAGGGGGCGTTTGCAGCTCTTTCGGCTGACACCGATCCAGAAGACATTTTGCGCATCATTCGTGATCATGGCAGCGGCGAGGAAGCCTAGTCCGCTCGCTGGTATGTGAGGCCGCGCATTGCAGCAGACGTGCACCCGGTAAGTATCAGCGCACACGTTTTCGAATTCCCTGAAAATAAAATATCTCCCTGTCACGCCGGGAACAGCCCGCCAAAGCGGAACAGGCCATTGTGCGTCACATGAAGAGCGCACCAGCTTCCTCCCCCACTGGTTTCTTCTACGTTCTCCCCAAACCGGGTCTCCCTCCCCACCCGGTCCTGCTAAGCCCCTCGGTCCCCCTTCCGAGGGGCTTCTTTTTTGCTTCGTCGATCGATCTCAAAAAACATACTCAAGATGGTTAAGCCCCGTGTGGTGGGCTGTTAAACGCGCATTATGCTCAAAACAAATAGACGCGTTTGACCATTTCTCATGCCCTGTCACCTAGGGAACAGCTGACCTACAAGACGCGTGGCATTGTCTGATCATCGACAGCGCGTACGCCCAATCCCAACGCCCCTCACCCCCGCGTGCTGTTGATACGATCTCGCTGGGTTCACTGTTCGCAGGTCCCCGGAGCCCGGCGACAAAAGAAGCCCTTCGGTATCCCCCGGCCGAAGGGCTTTCTTTTTTCCATTTAAATTGAGAACCAAACGGCTCGCTATACCGTGGCCAGTTTAGCGGCAAACAGCAGGTGCCTACTCCCATTCAATGGTGCCAGGCGGCTTCGACGTGATGTCGTAGACAACGCGATTGATGCCTTTCACCTCGTTGATGATCCGTGTTGCAACACGGCCGAGCATCTCATGAGGAAATGGATAGTAGTCAGCGGTCATGCCGTCTGTGGAATTGACCGCCCGCAAGGCACACACATATTCATAGGTACGGGCATCCCCCATCACACCAACGGTGCGCACTGGCAACAGAACAGCAAACGCTTGCCAAATCTCATCGTAGAGACCCGCTTTGCGAATTTCGTCCAAATAGATGACGTCAGCCTGACGCAAAATATCGAGCTTTTGTCCGGTAATCTCACCGGGAACACGGATCGCAAGACCTGGACCCGGAAAGGGATGACGGGCAATAAAATGATCCGGCAAGCCCAATTCATGGCCAAGCGCACGCACTTCATCTTTGAAGAGTTCGCGCAGTGGCTCGACCAATTTAAGATTCATGCGCTCAGGCAGACCACCAACATTATGGTGGGACTTGATGGTCACCGACGGACCGCCCGTAAAAGACAGACTTTCAATTACATCCGGATAAAGCGTTCCTTGAGCCAGAAATTCTGCACCACCAATTTTTCGCGCTTCCGCGTCGAATGTATCAATGAACAAACCGCCAATGATTTTGCGCTTTTGTTCCGGATCCGAAACACCTTGGAGTTTACTCAAAAAGACGTCTCGTGCATCCACATGCACCAGCGGAATATTGTAAGCACCACGAAATAGCGACACGACATCTTCAGCTTCTTTGTGGCGCAACAGGCCGTGGTCAACAAAGATGCACGTCAACTGATCGCCAATCGCTTCGTGAAGCAGTACGGATGCAACAGCGGAGTCAACCCCTCCCGACAGGCCAGAGATGACGGTCCCAGATCCAACTTGCTTGCGTATGGCGTCTATCGCCTGGGTCTTAAAGTGCGCCATTGTCCAATCGCCTTTAAGGCCTGCGATGTTGTGGACGAAATTCGATAACAGCAGATGCCCCTTCGGCGTGTGCACTACCTCAGGGTGAAACTGCACGCCATAAAAATGCCGCGCCTCGTTTGCGATTGCTGCAAACGGTGCACCATCAGAAATGGCAACAGCCTTAAATCCATCCGGCAAGCGCGTGACGCGGTCGCCATGGCTCATCCAAACTTGGTCTCGACTGCCGACATCCCAAACGCCATCAAACAATGGGCAGCTTGCAACCACTTCCAGGTCTGCGCGTCCAAATTCCCGCTGATTGCTGGCCTCTACGTCACCGCCGAGTTCCGCAACCATGGTTTGTTCGCCATAACAAATTCCAAGGACTGGCAGACCCGACGTCCAGACCCAACTGGGTGCGCGTGGCGTATCCGCTTTGGTCACACTTTGCGGGCCGCCTGATAAGATGATGGCCTTAGGCGACAACCGTTCGCATGCATCTTCAGCGTTGTTAAACGGTACAATCTCCGAATAGACACCAGCTTCACGCACACGGCGGGCGATGAGCTGTGTCACCTGACTGCCAAAATCAATGATGAGAACCGTTTCAGTCATGGCTCGCTTCGTGCTCGACGCCTGTCAATCAGACGACTCAGATGAATTTGTCTTGTGGGGCGGATAGATCATTGGCGCGCTTCGACGTCAAGCGACGCATCACCACCGTTTCAGCCTGGGAATCAGCTCCTAAGCAGACTAAGATCTGACCTCGGAAAGCCAACCATTGAGGCGCTAAATCCCCATGTTTGAAGTCAATATTTGGGTTGTGCTTGCCATCGCAACCGCAACTGCACTTGCCACCGGGCTCGGTGCCTTGCCTTTTTTATTTCTCAACAAAGTGTCCGACTGGTGGATGGCGGTGTTTAGCGCGGCAGCCGCTGGGCTGATGCTGGCCGCCAGCCACAGCCTGGTGGCCGAGGGTATTGAGCTATCGGCCCAACGCACATTGCTTGGCCTCATCATCGGCCTTGTGGCGATTGTTATTTCACATCGTGTCATCACCAATGGCCGGACTCCCGAGATTGCAAATCTCACGGGCCTCAATGCCAGTCGTGCGCTGCTCGTCGTTGGTATTATGACCGCACATTCATTTGCTGAGGGCATTGGCGTTGGTGTTTCGTTTGGCGGCGGCACAGAACTTGCCACCTACATCAGTGCGGCAATCG
>JAHZKN010000013.1 GCA_022600335.1 Alphaproteobacteria bacterium | reverse complement strand
TGCTCGGTGCCCGTTCGCGCCCATCATAAGTTGTTAGCGCTTGTGTGCCCGCTGCAAAATGAACAATAAACGCACCGCCTCCAAGGCCGGAAGATTGCGGTTCGACAAGACCCAATACAAGCTGTGTTGCGATGGCCGCATCAACCGCCGAACCACCGGCCCGCAGCATCTCTAAACCGGCGTTTGCCGCATGGGCGTTGGCAGCGGACACCATATACTTTTTTGCTGTTGTCAGTTTTTGCGCGCCAAAACCTGTTGCTGTTTCCGGCGCAATGCGGCCGCGTTGGGCGTGACCAAAGTTCGGGATAACCATCGCCGACAGGGCCAAAACCTGCGTCGCCATCAGCAGGCGACGGGCTATTGAATATTGAATGGCCATACGGGATCACTACTCCAAATGGGTTGCAGACACCGACGCGCTGCGCCAGCCTAACTCCGTTCATGCGCTATAGATAAGGAACAGATAAGGAGATGACCATGCAAACCGTCAATCGACCGTATTGCAGTTGGGTGCGCTCCGCGCAATGGGCTGCTGTTTTTGCTGTCGGCCTTGTCTGCGGTCACGCCGTCTCGGCGCGTAACCCGCCGTCCGGAGCACAACCACTTCAAGTTCATGATGTTCTCGCGACATCGGTCTCAGTGGTTGGCGAACCGATCCAATATCCCAAGGACACGCCAAGCTTGATTACAGCAAAGATCATCACCTTGCTGCCTGGGCAAGCGACGGTCCGACATACCCACCCGATGCCGACGTTTGGCTACATTCTTGAGGGGGAAATTGAGGTCGATTACGGCCCCAAGGGCAAGAAAACCTTTCGTCAGGGCCAGGCTTTGATGGAGGCAATGGCCCATACTCACCAAGGCCGCAATGTCTCAGCTCAGCCGGTGAAGGTTTTAGCGGTCTCAATCGGTGTAGAGGGACTGCCAACGGCAATTGCAGCCCCGAAGTGAGCCGCCACAGTTAGAAAAAAACCGGACCGGCGAGAGGGGCTCACCGGTCCGGCGTTGCAACGCATGCATGATCCAGCATTGGAGCCAGTCAGACGTCGCATATAACCCGATCAGCCTGGCGATGAAGTGTGGGGGGCACGCCGTTCGTTGATCGGGAAACGCTTCACTGAACTCACGGAAAGAGAGAGACGCATACGCAGAACGATGGGCATTCGTTCTTTCTTTGTTCTGACCTCTGGCTGGCCAATCGTCAAGGAGAAAAAAGAACAAACGCAGAATATTTTGCGGTGATCAGACTTTTTGGGTGAACCAGAGCGCGTTATTGGACGTCAAATCTGTTGAGCCTCTGCAACTCAGAACAGGGATTTTCAACAACCCGATCTATGCTCAGAAACGTCAAAAGGGGAGGTGATTTCCCCATGTATATCAATGTGATGACACCACCCTACCTGTGTCGCAGCTGCATCTGTGACGATCCCTCCACGACTGTGGCAGATCTGCTCTGCCGCCCATTTTGGGACTGAGATATACGAACTGTTCACCAAACTCGCACATGATGGGGGGCGAACGACCGTGAAGTCCGATCAAATCGCAGCGGCCATTCGAGTTTTTGTAAAGATGCGGAGTAAGTACATGTGGAGTAGAGTATCCAAAGGCTGTCCGGGCGCACTTGCGCTGGCGGCCCTATTCGCTGTGGTCGCCATGCCGTCCACGGCCAGTGCCCAAGGCCTGTTTGATTTTCTGTGGGGTGGTGGGGACGCCTACGGTGGCGGGCGCAAAGTCGTCAGCTTCAGCCCAAAATATAGGCCAGGACAAGTCATCGTGAGCTTTGGCGATCGCCGTCTCTATCTGATCAAGAGCCGCGGCCGGGCTATCAGCTATCCAATCGCCGTGCCACGCCAGCAAAGCCGCTGGGCCGGTGTGACCAACGTGTCCATGAAGCGTGTCAATCCTTCGTGGACACCGACCCCAGAGATGCTGCGCGAAAACCCAAAGTTGCCGCGCTACGTGCCAGGTGGTCATCCGATGAACCCACTCGGCAACCGTGCCCTTTATCTCGGCTCCAGCCTGTATCGTATCCACGGCACCGATGCGCCATGGACCATTGGCAAGGCTGTATCGAAGGGCTGCATCCGGATGTACAACAAGGATGTCGCCAATCTCTATCCGCAGGTGCCAGTTGGTGCCAAAGTGACGGTGACGTGGAAACGCTTCAAGACCAGTGCTGGAAGCTACGCGTCCAATGAGCCAACTGTGCAGCCGCGTCGCGTTAAGCGCGCGTATGCGCCAGTACGGACTAAGAAGCGTCGCGTGACGCGTCTGAACCGCGGATCACTAAGCGCGCCTTATTCCGTATCGCGCCGATCGCGTCAGTAGCGCGAGGCGGCCGTACGGCCTGCGCGTCTTTGCAATCGCATCAGATGACACAAATGGGTGGCCCGCAGGTCACCCATTTTTTGTACCCGATTGTGCTCTTGGCACCGGAGGTTCTTGGGACCTGAGGTTTCGGTTAACCGCTGACGCAGGCGATGAAGCGTCTTGCTAAGCTACGCAGAATGACATCATAAGCATCCTGCCCGGCCGGGACATCAACGCCCAACGGATCAAGTGTGCCCGTTTTTACAGCCGTTCCCTCGACAACGCTCTTGATGCGACGGGCGTTAAACTGCGGTTCGGAAAACACGCACTTTACTCTGGCTTCGCTCAGTTTGTGGCGAATTTCATTCAGACGCTTGGCGCTTGGTGGTGCCTCGGGATGTAACGTGAGCGCGCCAACAGCTGTTAGCCCAAAGCGGTTCTCGAAATAGTGAAATGCATCGTGAAAGACGATGTAGGGCACGGTGTGCACCCGCTCGAGTTGCTGCTGTAGCTCCGCTTCCAGCCGGTTGAGACGAGCGACAGCACGATCGCTGTTGGCTTTCAGTTTTGTGGCATGCTCCGGCGCAATGGCAATCAGTGCGGTTTGGATGGCGCGCACGATGGCTGTCGCATTGTGTGGATCCAGCCAAATGTGTGGGTCAACATTTTTTGCGCGCTGGCGTGATGGTCGTCACCCGCCCCGTGCGGTTCGTGGTCATGGTCGTGCGCTTCAAATGTCCCTGACGCACGCACGCTCAAGGTTTCTAGACCTTTCGCAGACATCAATGTCAGGACACCGACAGAGGTCGGCAACGCTTTGCGAATTTTCTCAGAAAACGGCTCGAGAGTCGGACCGATGCGCACAAAAAGATCTGCGTGTTGCAACGCTGCGGCATCGGATGGTTTTAGGGCGTACGTATGAGGTGACGTCGCACCGTCGATCAACAACCTGGGTGAGGCAATGCCGTCAAGCACTTGGGCTGCAAGTGCATGCACGGGTTTGATCGTTGCCACAACCCTAAGCTGTTTCGCTTCAACACTGTTTGAGCCCAGTATCACCGGGACCGTCAGGGTGATGGCGAGTCCGGCGCCCTGACCGATCGATAGGGCCAGGGCCTGGCACATCGGTGCACAAAACCGGCGCAAAAGCTCAGATGCCTGTGGCTTACAAATTTTACTCAACGGGGTCCTCTGTGTCGCCAGCGGCGCGGGCCTATCGTGCCGGATCAAGAATTATGCACCATTGTAGGCGTGCGTCGCCTAGCAAATCACGATAGAAACAAGCCCTGCTTTGGCCATCGTTTGCGGCACAATTGAGCCGGGATTGCCATGCGCTGAGCAAGATGGCAACACTTCGCGATCAACAACCGCTCTCGGTCATATGAAAAGAGAGGCAAGGTCTTGGATGGGAAACGTGCGACGGGCAACAACGGCAGCTCTTTGCGGCATTCTATTCACACTCGGGTCTGTGCTACAGGCCGCGGCCCATCCTCATGTATGGGTGACCACGCGCGCCAAGCTGTTGTTTGAAAATTCTGCTGTTGTCGGGATCACTCAAAGCTGGACCTTTGATGAACTCTATACCGCAATGGCCATCCAGGGCTTAGACGCCAATGGTGATGGTACCTATTCACGGGAAGAACTCGCGGAACTGGCCAAGGTCAACATCGAGGGCATTCAGGAGTTTGACTACTTCACAGACGCTCGTCTTGGTGACAAGCGGCTTAAGGTCACCGAACGCGATGATTATTGGCTTGACCACAAAGACGGGACGCTGACGCTGCACTTCACAGTGACACTCGAAAGTCCGGTGCTGGCAGAAGCCGAAGGCTTCTCGTTTTCTGTTTATGATCCGTCCTATTTTATTGCCTATGAGTTTGCTAAGGCCGATGCAGTTGCGCTGGGCTCTGGCGCGCCTGCAGGATGTCAGGCGCACCTGTCAAATAAAGATGGTGCAGATGCTGAGGCCCTCAATGACGCGCTGCTTGCTCAATTGGGCGATTATGCCGGTGGCGTCAGTTTGACGAAAAAAGTTTCCATCAATTGCCCACGCTCATGATGCGCTCAAAGTTTACGACTTTTTTGATGGTCCACTTTTGTGGTTTCATCCTCATGGTAGCGCTGGTGCTTGCTGGTGTGTCTGTGGCCAGTGCGCAAACCCATCAACTTGGGGCGGACGTTGGCACAATTGCAATTGCACAGGCAGATGCAGCGTCAAAGAGTGGCGATAAATCTAGCGTCGTTAAACAACGCGCTCTTGTCGGGGCCCGTCCCCCGGCGCTGACCGATCGCCGTTCGGCGATCACGGCTGGGCGAAACAGCCCAGCATCAGAGCGGCAACGTTCCGGTTTGTTTTCTGGCCTTTGGGCTTGGGTTTTAGCGCAACAACAAAAAGCCAACCGCAGCATTGTCGACGCTGTCCGCAACCTGAAGTCCAGCGGCAGCTTGGCGTCTGCGCTGGCCCTGATTGTGTTGAGTTTCACCTACGGTGTCTTGCACGCCGCCGGGCCAGGCCACGGCAAAGCCGTGATATCCTCATATGTGTTGGCCAATGAGCGCACCGTGCGCCGCGGCATAGCCTTGTCATTTCTTGCTGCGTTTTTTCAAGCACTGTCTGCCATTGCCATCATCACGGTGTTGGTAGTTGTTCTCAAAGCCACCAGTTTCCAAATCAAAGGCGCGGAAAACTGGATCACGACGTTGAGTTGGGGTCTGATCGCGGCGCTTGGGGCCTGGCTTCTGATCGGCCAGCTGCGCATTTTGTGGCAGGCGTGGCAGGCGCGTGACGTGGCCGCTGCCGCGACGTGCGCGCACGTGCAAACCCATGGTCATCACGACGAGGGAGGCGCGTGTTGCGATCATGCGCACATCCCAGATGCCAAGCTCCTTGACCATGACTGGTCCTGGCGTAAGGGCGTGATGATCGCGGCGTCCGTTGGCATACGCCCATGTACCGGTGCCATTCTGGTGCTTATTTTTGCATTGACCAATGGATTGTTGTGGGCCGGCATCGCGGCAACGTTTGCGATGGCTCTTGGCACTGCCATCACAGTTTCGGTTCTTGCCGCTGCAGCCGTAGGATCTCGCAGCTTGGCGACACGCATGGCTGGTGGAGATAGTCGCTGGGGCTGGCGCATTGAACGCGCCGCAGGCCTTGTAGGTTCAGCGTTGGTGTTTGTGCTTGGTGCTTCGTTTTTTGCCGCCTCTCTGGGCCCCACAGCTCCGTTTTGAGCAGCATCCGAACTTACCCAATTGGCGCCCCATTAAGTGCGTTCATTAACGTTGACGACCAATCCCAAGCGCGCGGCGGTGGCGTTGGCGCAGGACTTGTACCGCATGACCACGTAGTTCAGCTTTTAAATGGTCCTGCCCCATGTGCCGAAGTGTGTCGAAATTTCTTGTCTGTGGCTTTTGCGTGCTCGTTGCAACCTTTCCAGGCCGTGCAGCGCGTGACGTCACGGCCAAGGCACGCCAGTCCAGTTATGAAATTGTAGTTCTAGAAGTCGCACAGTGCATTTACTGCAAGTTGTTTCGCCGTGATGTTGTGCCGACCTACAACGCGTCATCGCGCAGCAAGACGATCCCAATGCGCTTTGTTGATCTCGATCACGGTTCCCTATCTGCATTTCAACTGACCGCGCCTATCGAAACCGTGCCAACGGTGGTTCTGCTCCATAAGCGCCAAGAGGTTGGGCGCTTGGCAGGCCATGTTGGTCCAGAAACCTTTGTGCACGCCATCAACCGCATGTTGTCTGCCGCGCCCTAATTCCACAAACGCGTCAAAGTCTGCCCGGCCACGCCTGCGACTGCGGCGATGGCGTGCATTTTAGTTTTGTGCAACGGGTTTCTTTCGCGCTCAATTCTACAGACGTCAGACGTTCTGTTTTAAAGTTTTCGCAAACATGGGTTTGTGTGGTTATATCCCGGCCGGAAATGCGCCTTCTTGTAGGAGGTTTGCCATGCAGTCTGGCCCTTCTTTTTTCACCCCATTGAAAACAGCGTTGGCCGTATGCCTTGTCTTGGCGCTTGCAACCGATCGCCTCGACACGCCGGCCTTTGCGGACTTTGGTGACCCGTGTGCAAAATACAAAAAAGGCAGCAAGAAATGGAAGAAATGCAAAAAGTATAAGTTCCGCCCTGGTGACGTGCAGAATAGTGAAGAACGATTCATGGCGGGCTACTGGTTAGCAAAAAACCAACAGTATACCGCCGCACTCAAGATGCTTCGCAAAATCAACACTGGCGATGACGCACGCGTGCTCAACTACATTGGGTTTGCAACGCGCAAGCTCGGTCGCGTCGCGGATGCACTGGTCTATTACCAGCAGGCAATTGCGATTGATCCGAACTACGTTGTGGCGCGCAGCTATTTGGGGGAGGCCTTTGTCAGTCTGGGCAATAAGGCGGCGGCCAAAGCCCAACTGCGCGAGATTGCAGTGCGGTGTGGGACGTCATGCCAGCCCTACGCGTCCTTAAAGGCCGTGCTTGACCGCAGCAGCTGAGCGCCCGTGAACCTGGTTCTTTGGGGTGGCGTCAAGCGGGCCCGCGCACAAATTTCATGGTTTGGACATTTTGGTTTGGGGTGTTTCTTGCTAAGACGGTGCGGGAACATGGGCGCGCGTGTACAGGCCCGAGGAGACACACCATGAAACGGTCAATGGATCGTCGCAACTTTCTCAAATCAGTCACAGGCGCTGCAACTGCAGTTGCGGCAACCGCGGCGACCGCTGAGGCTCGCGATGCCACGGGTGTCGCCGAGGTGTCGCCTCTCGCAGCACCAAGTTCGATTCCAACGCGGCGGACTTTGCGGTTAGCGTTGGCATGGCCTGATAACGCTCAAGGATTTTCAGATTTTTGCCGCCAGTTTGCCGCCCGCGTCAGCGCGTTGACCGACGGCACAATCTCGATCTCAGTCGATGCAAACCAAAGAGACGGACTAGAAGCGGTGTCACGTGGCGATGCAGATTGCTACTGCGGGCTTGAGCACCATCACCGCGTTCAGGAGTCATCGCTATCGTTTTTTGCAGGCCTTCCCGGTCGCAATGCGATGACCGGCCAAGTCTTTCACAACTGGTTGACGGTTGGCGGCGGCCAGGCGCACTGGGACAACGTGGCTGCTTCGCTTGGGATGAAAGCCATGGCGATTGCGCACTCAGGTCCGCGCGCGGGGCTGTGGTCGCGGGTGCCCATTGACAGCCTGAAGGCACTCACGGGCCGAACGGTCTTTGCTGAGGGGCTCGGCGAAGACGTCGTCAGGGCTCTGGGTGGTGAAGTTTATAGCGGTCCGTCAGATACAGTGTCGACGGCTCTTGCAGATGGGCGGCTTTTTGCAGCTGAACCCGGCGGGCTGATGGCCGCAGTTGCGGCAGGTCTACCAACGCATGCCTATCGGCACAGTGGGCCAGGGATCAATCGCCACGGTGTGGTTGCCGCGTTCGGGATTCGCAAATCGATTTGGGACACGTTGAGCGATGGCGAACGGGCCATTCTTGAATCCGCCGCCGCCGCGAACTATCACGAGACGTTGGCATTCGCAGCCAGCTATGATGCGCTGATGACCAAAGCGTGCAAGACGCAGCACAACATTGCCTTTGAGGAGCTGACGCGGGAGGTGCAAGATGCCATCGATCGGGTCAGTGATATTATTGTGGCACATGTTGCCGCCAGCGATCTGCACGCGCAGCAGATTAATGCTAGCTACATGACGTTCCGCGATGCATCTCAATCGTTCGATGCCGCTGCTCCAACGGCGACGAGCTAAGCACTTTCACGTCGCGGATGCGAGCGGGGAACCGTCTATCGCGTGCCCGCATCGGCACCGCAGCGGCCAAAACTTGTGCACAAGCAGCACCACGTCACGCTTTGGTCAGTAACAATCAGTGGTCACAAGCCCTTGAAGTTGTTGAGTCTCGGACGCCAAACCGTCGCCCAAACTTTGATTTTCAATCTGACAGAAAAACACTGAATACGTTGCATTTTTGCGATCCAAGCGAGTCAATATATGGCTAGCTAACGGTGAGCCGGGCCGTTGGTGCCGTTTACACTTTGGACCACTGTGCACTCCGCTAAGTTG
>JAHZKN010000149.1 GCA_022600335.1 Alphaproteobacteria bacterium | reverse complement strand
GGCGCAAAACGTCGACAATTTTTTCACCCGTATAAATGATGATCCGCGGGTTTTGGGCAGCATCTTGAAACCGTGCGAGCACTTGCCCACCCGTCATATCAGGCAGAGACCAGCCGATAATCCCAATGTCTGCCTGACCGGATTCGACCAGACCAATGAACTCGCCACCCGTTACCACCGCGTTGGTAACGGTAAAGCGACCGTCACGTTGCAAAATTTCCAATAATCCAGAACGGATGATCGGGTTCTTATCGACAATAACAATCTTCTGCTTTTCCATGCCGGCCGAAATTCTTTTTAGGCGCCCGCTGTCGCCGCCTGTCTAATTAGGACAAATTAGGGACTTTCTCGCGGAGTGACGTGCTCAGCAGGACCAAACACTCCAACCTGTTCAAAATGTTATACGTCAAGATACGGTTCAGGATAGGTCCGTGTTGTCACAAGGCTAATTCTGCTGACGTTTGCGCAGACGCAACTTGCGCATTTCCCGATCGTAGAGAATTTCACCGCCTGGCACACGAATATCTCGCACAAGTTCCAGCTCATGGCGTCCTGGTGCGCGCGACAAAACCGAGACACCCATCAATCCTGCAATTGCCGCTGGCAAGCCCAAAATCCCTGCAATTCGTCCATCTAATGGGAACCAGCCCGCTTCACCTGCAAGAATTGCAAGCACTGCGACAGCAAAGCCCACGCCTGTTCCAACAACCGCACCAGCCAACGAAATCCGCTTCCACCAAATGGACAACACAAGCAGCGGGAACAGTGTTGCTCCAACAATCGACAAGGACCACATCCAAAGTCGCAGTGGATCTGCAGGTGCGGCCAGGGTCACAATGACACATGCAGAAATCACTAGCCCAACGCAGATTCGACCACTTAACAAGCGCGTCGACGTCTCCGCAGGTGTCCAGCTCAAACCATGCACAACATCTTCTGAAAGTACATTGGCAAGCCCAAGTCCGGTCGCACTGATAGCAGCGAGTGCCAGCGCAAGCGCGCCTGTAACAGCTAGGAGCCAGAAGACATCAGGGAGTTGCGCTGCCATCGGCAGGCTAAACAACACAGAATCCCTGTTCATCATCAGCGTCGTCGCCAGCACTCGACTGCTTGACGATTCCAATTGCGCGTAGCCGTTGGCAATTAACGGCTTGAGCCACGGGGCAACATCGTCTGGCTGTGGCACCAACACCGCTTCAAATATATAGTGGCGTACAAAAACAGCAATTGAAATCAAGGTCAGCATGGCAACGCCGAAAATTACCGTGGCCCAACCAATTGACTTACGCGCTTCATAGACGCCCGATGTTGCGGACACCCGCGGCAACAGCCAGGGTGAGGCCGCAAACCCGGTTAGAAAAATAATGATAGTCATAAAGAAGGCAATTGGACCAACATTTCCAAAGGCATCAACGAACCGCTTTTGAATAGCTTCAAATCCGTCATTGGCAAAGTTGAATTGTAACCAGGTTGCCTCAACTATCGGCACAGCCAATGCAGGTTCGTTGCGAACCAATTCTCTCAATATGGGTCCATGACTGAGCTGCGGCACAGGAATGTTGGTCAGTAGAACCGCAACAATTGCAACGGGTACCAGTAATGCCAGCAATCCAACAATGGATTGAGCAACATTAGACCAGCTTAACGCGCGCATGCCGCCAATACCTACGATGAGCGACACAACCAGAGCCAATGCCAATGCCAGAACGCTGCGCGGCAAATTGGAAAGCTCCGATGCTGCGGCAACAGCAAGCTGTAGCTCTGCAACCATCACCAACATCATCGTGACTGCAACGACAACGGCCACCACAAGGCGTAGAAACCGACTTTGAAATCGTCTGCCAACGTAGCTCGGTATCGTATAAGCGCCAAATTTTCGAAGGAAGGGCGCCAAAAGAATTGCCATCACAACAAAGCCGGACAGCCCACCGATGACAATACACAAGCCATCGAACCCAGCGGCAAAGAACACCCCTGTCGCAGATACCAGCCCGGTCGCACCGATTGCAGTCAGCGCCAACGCCAAGCCACTATAAAAGGCCGGCACACGGCGGCCTGAAGCAAAGTAATCAAGTGGATCCTGCGTATATGAAAATGCGCCAATTGCAGCATAACCAAGAATTGGGAACACCAACATGGCCGCGCACAAATACGCCTGTGGCACCTCGAGTTGTTCGGAAACCAAAACGAGGAGCGTCAGTGAAACAAAGGCGCTTGTGAAGATGCCGAAATAGTTTCCGAGTTTCGGATTAACGACGCGACTGCGGTGATCAAATGCCATTTAGTTAGCCCCGCTCCAGCTAGGCAGCTGAGCTCTAGGTATCTTCATGCGCACCATGCCAATGGTCGATGGCATCTTGCCGGTTTACAAAACTTGCAACGGTCACAACAGCTATGACAAAAAAAACATGAGCTGCCAAAAAGAAGCCAACTGGAATACTCAAAAACTTGTCATCGTTGAGAGCATTGGCGTAGAGCGGCAAAACAATCATTGAGCCGAGCAACGGCACAAGGGAGGCCAGCATCTGCCATTTTGTATGTTGCCAGTAAGGCTTTCGTTCTTTGCGTTCGATCATAGTCCTGGGTGACCTCGTGACGTTGACCTCATGAAGCCCAAAAACGGTCTCGCAATCCGGTGTGCCCTATCTCCCATGGCTGGGCTCTTTGTTAGCAATACGGCAACCGGAGCAGGCGTCAATCTTAGCTACCAACTGACGTCAAAAATGGCGCAGAAAGCCTAGAAAGCCTTGGATAACTCGGCATTCGTCCGATTGCCCCCTTTTTCGAGTTGCCGTAGCCTATCAACGGCGATTCGCCTAGTAGTCGGCGATCCCGGTCACGCAAACTGACAGGGACACGTGGCATTACTGCGCAATCCCAAGCGCCGAATGCAGTCAACTGACACTGACATTGCTGCTGGACACATCACAACAACATTGGGGACGTCAGACTATGGGAATGATTCAAGAATTCAAGGATTTTGCCATCAAAGGCAACATGATCGACATGGCCGTCGGATTCATCATGGGCGGCGCGTTTGGTACCGTCGTAACCTCGTTGGTAAAAGACATCATCATGCCGCCTGTCGGCATGTTGATGGGGGGTGTGGATTTTTCAAAACTTGGCATCAACCTGGGCCCCGGTGCCGACGGTAAAGATGTGATGATCGGCTACGGGTCGTTCATCAACAACGTAATCAGTTTTCTGATTTTGGCGCTGTGCATCTTTTTGCTGGTTAAGATTGTGAACGCCTTGAAAAAGGAAGCGGAAGAAGCGCCATCGGAACCGCCGAAGCAGGAAGTTCTCCTAACAGAAATTCGCGACGCGTTAAAAAAATAGTCAGTACGTTCGCTGAAGAATTCTAAACAAACCCGCCCTGTAATCAGGACGGGTTTGTCTATTGAAGCAACGGATGACCGCATCGACTTTCGGAATTGGCAGATGGCGTCACAACACGTGTAGTCGCTGCTAATCACGTGCAGTACAGCTCCCGCCACCCAACACACAAAACTTTGCGCAATGGGGATGGCAGAGCTTGACCGCACCAGCATCAAACATGCCACCGTTAGCGGCACTGGCACGCTTTAAAGTTGTGCCCATCTCAAAGGCTTCATCATAAGGAAGGAGCGTGCATGGCAAAACTACAGGATGCTCCGCGCCCTTGCGTTTGACCACCATGCGTGACGTTGCACACATCATGTCTTGCGGACTTTTGTTGAGAATGTGCCAACAGGCGGTGGTGATTTCAGGTACGTCTACGGCTTCGTCCATTTCTGGAAACAGAATAACCCGTGCCGGATCTTCTGCATCAACGGGCCAATTGTTCTTGGCGACCAGCGCGCTATAGCCAGAACGAGCTTGGTCTTCTGTCTCACCCCAACACGTCCTGCCAGCAATGGAAATTGAAAATCCGTTTTCAGCGAGCCAATTCAGGCCTACAATCGCCGGCTCGAAAGTCCCAGCGCCACGTTCCTCTTCATGCAACGCTTTTGAATAGTGATCGAGACTAACTCGCAGTTTTAGCTGGTCTGGAAATTTCTCATTCAGTTTTAGCAGTGCGTCCTTGATGCTACGGCGCTGCATCGGCACCATGGCGTTGGTGAGAATCAGAACCTCAAATCCCCGCTGCAAAGCGGCGGAAACCATGTCTAGAAAACCTGGATTGAGAAACGGCTCGCCACCCGTGAAGCCAATCTCGCGTACGGACATCTGTTGCGCTTCATCAAAAAAGGGAACGGCTTCGTCTGTCGTGATGTAGGCAAGGCGATCGTTCTTCGGGCTGGATTCGATATAGCAATTGCGGCACGTGATGTTGCATAGCGTCCCAGTGTTGATCCAAAGCGTTTGAAGTTGTGTTAGCGCGACCTGCGCGCGTGGCTCGCCGGACGCGGTAAGGTCCGGATTGGTGAACTTGGCGTCAGAGCCACGCGTCTTGACGAGACTTATCGCTTCAATGGACACGTCCAGCAACCTTTCGAAATTCCTGCCACCGACTTTGGCAACGTGCCTCCACCTCACAACAGAATTTACGCAACTCTAGGTGCTCAGTTTCAGCCCGTGCTGGCCTACGCTAGGCAGTGCACGACCGCCGTGCTAGCGTTTTCTAGCATGCGGGCGTAGCTCAGGGGTAGAGCGCGACCTTCCCAAGGTCGATGTCGTGGGTTCGAATCCCATCGCCCGCTCCACAGGACAGGTGCCAAAAACTCGCCGTATATAAACCTCCAGAGTGCACAAACAAGAAACGGCACCTTCTCGGAAAGATGCCGTTCCAAATTCGTATCCGTCAGTTTTATCTCGATGAACGCTCCGCTAGTTAGCTCGGCGCACCTCGACGAGGTTGTCGGAGAATGATGGCGCATGGCCCATGTCGGTGAATTCTGCCGAACTGATGGAGTTGACTGTACCTTCATTGAGCTGACGCCAGTAACCTAATGTGGCCACAACAACGCCGGCGTTGACATCATCGGTAATCTTAGCAACGCCTTTGAACGCCCCGCGGCTATTCGAGACCTGAACACGATCGCCTTCCTCAATGCCGCGCGGCTGAGCGTCAGCCGCATTGATCAACACGAACTGCTCACCCTGACCTTTGATCTTATGGTCCATGTTGGCATAGCAGGAGTTGAGGAAGCCGTGACTCTTCGGCGAAACAATGTTGAGTGGGAAGTCCTTCGCCAATTCAGGATTGGTCACCGAAGATTCGCGTGGTGGCGTGTAGTCGGGAAGGGAATCGAGCGCTTCACCCGGTTGAAAGCCTTCATACATCTGCCGGAATGGTCCAGCGACAAAGTTGGCAGCACCCGGCACTTCGAACATGCACTTGCCAGACTCGGTCGGGAAGTTGCCTTCCTTATGTGGCGCCCGATCATCCTTAGTTCCCACCGTGAGACGCGCAAAACCGTGCTCACGCATGTAGTCTAAGTCAATGCCTTCGCAGGCTGGTGAGTCCCAATCGACATAGTTCTCCAAGCATTCTGAATCGGACCATTTGAAGTTGTCTTCTTCAAAGCCAAACCGAGCGGCCAAACGCCGGAAAATTTCGTTGTTTGGAATAGCTTCGCCCGGCGACGTCGCAGATTTCGCATTGTAGGTGAGATAGAGATGACCCCACGACAGGATCATGTCTTCCATCTCTGCGCCCATCGACGCCGGCAGGACGATATCAGCATACGACGCAGTATCCGAGATAAAGTGCTCGGCTGAAACTAAGAAAAGATCTTCGTTCTTTAAGCCCTCAACGATCTTGTCGGTTTCAGGTGCCTGTGTCACCGGATTGGAATTCCAGCACATCATGGACTTGATCGGCGGATCGAGCGGAATCTCACCAGTGAGAGCGCGGCCAATTTGAAGATTGTTAATGACGCGAGTTCCCTCAGGAATGAGATCAGGCCGACAAATCACGTCGAACTTGTAGGGGTGCTCCCAAACAGGAAATT
>JAHZKN010000148.1 GCA_022600335.1 Alphaproteobacteria bacterium | reverse complement strand
GGAATAAGTTTGATCTTGTAGCCATCGATTTGTTTGCCTTCGAAATCAATCTTGGCGGGAGTGACGTCCGCTGCACTGCCTAGGGCATTACGAAATTTGCTCTTATGATAGTTGGGGCTTCCGCCAGCTAGCTTGCTGTATTCGGATACAGCACGATTGAGATACCAGAGCAGCAATGGATTACCTGTCATGCCCGGTGTCACAAACGGGTTACGTGCGCGGTCACCAGAGAAGACACTTAATTTAACATTCTTGGTGTCCTCCGGTGTGACGTTGGTGATCGCCACACCTATATCGTCACTAAATGCCTCACCAGCCGCCTTTTGGTCAGAGACTTTGCGTTCAAAGCGATAACTCAGAGCATCGCCTTCTTTGAGAGTATCCAGGTGTTTCACATTAAAGAGCAAATCAACTGCGGTTGGAGCTTTTTCGACAGCAAATGACAAGCCTGGAAGCACGCCACAGAACACCAGGGCCACCAAAAAACGCATCTTCATTTTGTTTTCCTCTATCACGTCCAAATGATCCGGCCACATCGAGCCAAGCGCCGGTTCAAACCATTCCGCCTGATGACGGCAATTATGGGATTTCAAACACGTACGTGCCAGTTCGGCAAGCAAATGGCGGCGAATATTGCCAAATGTTAAGGCTGGATGGTGAACACGGTTACCCTGAACAGGAGGCTTCAGTTTTGGGCCACCGGCAGATCAACCGCCAATGATGCTTCATGGATCGCACCACGCTCCCACAGCTTAAGGTTTGGCCCTATCGTAAAAATTCTCCAAACCCGCGAGGGCCAGTTCCGACGTCAGCAACGCCCGTCACTTCGAGCGATTGAGCGTCAATGCGCTCCAAGGTGTCGGCATCCCAGCACGCAACGTAAACAAACCCTGTGGCCGGGTCGCTTGCAATGCCCTCGGGGTAGTCGCCGACAGGTATTGAGGCAATGCGGTCCAAACTTTTGAGATCGATGACACTCACCGTTCCAGCATACTGATCGCTCACAAAAGCCCGCGACGCTGCGAGGGCCACAGCGTATGGCCGACGCCCCACCGCAACTGTGGCAATAACTTTCTGCGAAACAAGATCGATCACGCTGACATCGTTGCTTTTCACGTTCGCGGTATAGGCGCGATGACCCGCTCGATCGATTGTCAAACCAAATGGCCGCGTACCGACAGAAATCACGGCTGAGCGTTTTCCTGTCGCCAAGTCAATGACCGAAACGGAATTGGAATCTCGGTCAGCCGAGAAAAGTCGATCCCCCGATGGCGAAAGTGCCAAACCAGAGGGCGATTTCCCAACGGGAAACGTGCGCACGACGTTGCCAGCCTGGGCGTCAAGCTCAAAGATTTTGTCGCCATACCAATCGGCAACATAAACAAGGCCAGTCAGGGGGTGCACAGCAATGCCAAGTGGGCCTTCTCCAAGCTTGATGCGCTTGTGAACGCTGCGCGTATCCGCATCAACAACGACAACATGTTTGCTGTCCGGGGCCGTCACATAGACCCAGCGCTTGTCAGGTGAGATCGCCACACCAGCTGGCCGGCCACCGATGGTAACATTTGCCACGGTCGTCATTTTACTAAGATCAACGACCGACAGTGAATTGCTTGTTTGATTGGGGATAAATGCTTCGCGTGCGCCTTGTGGTGCACCAGCTTGCACAACTGAAAAAGCGGCACATGCACAACCCAAAACCACCAAAGCGATAAAAAGGGTGCGGCCTGTTGAACAGTGCCGCACCCAATTGGAATGAAAAACTATCGCCACAGCAGAAACGCCTTTGCTCGCGCATCAACCGCCGGATTCAACCTTTTTCTTCAAAGCATCCAACCCAGACTTGTAGACGCCCGTTATGGCTTTCACAGCGGCTTCATCGCTTAGCTCTGGCGGTGGGTCATTGTTGACGTAGCCTCGGTAAAAGGCACCCTTCCATTGCACCGTTGATTTGTCGTCATCACCTTTGACAGAGATCGTCGCTGAATAATTTGAAACCGGCACAACTTTGACGTCAACGTTGGTGATCTCATATTTATAGCTCTTTTTGTCGGTGCTATACGCGATCAGTTTTTCGACGATCTTATCGCCAGACTCCAGCACCAAAGTCCGACTGGCTCCAACCTCATTGCCACCCTCGCCCTCAGTTTTCACGAACGCCGGATGCCAACCCATGTTGTGAAAGTTACCGATAACCGCCCAAACTTTGTCGGCGGCTGCATTGATCTCAATCTTCTCGACAACCTTTTGTCGCGTGGGCCCATGGGCTTGGGCGGGCAAAACGACCAAAGCTGGCACCAGAGCAACCACAAGTGACCAAAGACGAATGGGCTTCATCATCAACTTTCCTCCACGTACTTTTTTGTTCTCAAAGATGGGTGTCGGCCAGAGGGCTGGACCCACGTGTATCTGACCAGGATAATGACTCTTAATGTAGGCCGCAATCTGTCTCGCTCTCCCTGGGCTTAGCCGCGGCAGAGAAACACAGTTGTATTTGGCTGAAAGCCATGCTGTCTTTTGCCAGATTGTGATGAGAGGGATGACCCAACAACCGTGTGGATGAACGGACAGCGCGCAACAGATCGCACTGCGGTTGTTGCCGGTATTGCTACAGAGCTCAGCGCCTGCACCAGTCCGCTCATCGTGGTCGATGCGATTGACCTGGCAGGAGCAGCAGAAGCTGTACACCTAGCACGTATCTTAGGGGCGGTGGTTGATCACAGTGCCCAAGACAACGTGGCGTTGTTGCAAGAACAAAGCTGGCTCGGCACGACACCTGGCGAAGCCGTCCTGCGATCCGATGCGGTTTTGCTAGTCGGCCCACTGCCCGATCAAATTGCCACGGATGAGGCGCTGCGCAGATTGTGCGATTCAGGCAAGCAGCGCGCATTCCGCTACATCGGGGCAGATGCTCCACCAAATGCCATTGCAAACTTGGTGGGTCGCGGCCTGGCGGGAACTGAAGTTGGTGACATAAGTCTCACCGCGCTGATCGGGGCTCTGAGGGCCCACGTCAACGGACAAGCCGTTCAAACTGAGCCAGCAATTCAAACCGCCATTTCCGCACTTGGCGATTGGCTGAAAGGGGCAAAGTACGGCGTTGCGGTTTTTGCTACAGGCGCACTCAGCGATCTTGAAGGCTATGCCTTACTCGACATGCTTGATGATCTCTC
>JAHZKN010000147.1 GCA_022600335.1 Alphaproteobacteria bacterium | reverse complement strand
AGCAGATGCTGAATTGAAAACTCCGGATCAGAAACTGAATTCAGCGCCTCACCCAGCTGATGATCGCGCATCCGATACGCAGCCAATTGCGCTGCCCTATACCCCTGTCGACGACGAAATTGTCGAGGCTGATCAAACGATTGAGCTGCACGATGGCGAAGACGTCTCACGTCTGGCCAGCCGATTTGCAGCCCGCACAGAGATCTAGGCGCGAACGCAGAAGAGGCAAAAAATGTCCGCTTTTGAGACCCCGAGAAACGGATGCTTAACACAATGGAGGCACACTGCTTGTCACACGATGGCTGGAACGATGCCCAATGGTGCCGCCAGCTCAGGGCAAAAAAGAATAAAAGGAACCTGCTGATGGACGCCAATGCGACTTCTGCGATGCATGTCATCAAGAAGGAGGACAAACAGTCTGTCCTACGTGCTTTTATCTCTCAGGATTTAGAGGCGCGCCGCAAGATTGGTTCTGCTAGCGTTGAGAATAACGATTACTATGTTGTTGCCCGGTCTCCGCTGAGCCCAGTTGCGCGTGCACTAGCAGAACTCGCAGATGAGATGGCCGCACTTGGCATTACCGTTCATGCTGTTTTTTCAACGCCTGCAGATTGTGCAACACGAGCTTCGACGGCCAAGGACCAAGGCAGCGAGGCCAGTGTCAACCGGCAGATTCACGACACGCGGTTGCTCGATGCGCATGAGATGCTTCTTTTGGGGTCGGGCGCAGCGTGGGTTGGCGACTGTATGCGGCGCGATCCTGCAACCAGCGATGCCTTTGAGCGCTATAGTGCGAACTGTCCGTTCACAGCTGCCAGCGTGCGCTCCTCATTTGAGCAATTCTGGAATGGCGCCCGTCCTTTGACACTTTCGTGGTTGTCCGAGCTCGGGCAAGGTGCGACGCCACCTGTGGCCATGGATCATGACGTACTTGCATCTTCGTCACTCAATCCACTCACCGAGCCGGCACTCTCGGTTCCGGCGACCCGCCACTAGATCAATCGAAACAGCTCTGCTCAATTGGATGAGGGCAGCCGCTCGTCAATCATGATGTCTTGTCAGCGCCAACCCCACACCGGGCTGGTGCTGATTGTCTTTATGGCTCCGTTTTTGTTCCCGCGCCGCGTTCGAAGAACGCCTCTTTACCCTAACGCCACCCGCCTCGGTCGGTGAACTTGGGCCACATCGGACGTTCTGCGCGGGTTAGGCAAAATCAAGGCGCATTCCCCGGTATTTCCCGATAACTCCTCCATTGCTGCCAATGTTTTGTCATTAGACTCTGATGGTCTGGTTTTGCGCGGCTGCGGGGTGCCAAAGTGAACCTTGCATCGCCATGTTGCGACAACGCCTTTGCCGGTGAAGGCCACTTTCAAGGATGAGCCCCCCCATGCCTTTTTTTCTTTCTCGGATTTTGCGCTTCCTCTTAGGCGTGAGCCTGCTGAGTGTTGCCAGCCTTGTGGCCTCGGCAGAGCCAGCCAAGTTTGCCCACCGCGGCTTAGAAAAAGATGCCGCCCGCTACGAGACGTTTATCAAGACCCATTGGAAACGCGAAAATGCGCGCCCAGGCGTGCTGCGGATACGTGCGCGTCGCGCTTTGGGTTCTGATCCGCGCGCGGCTTCGCGCGGGTACGCTTCGGCCGTGGTTCTTGAAGACAAGAATCCAACCAACTGGCGCGGCCTGGCGCGGGCGCTGTTAGCCATCAAACCGGACCCTTCCAACACATCAGAACGCTATGACTTGCCGGTGAACGCCAGTGGGGCCGCATACCGCGCCTATCAACTAGCACTTCAAGATAAGGACCGGGCCGAAGCGCTGTTTATTTTGTCAGATGCTCTCAAGCGGCGGGCGTATTGGCGTCCTGCAATCGATGCACTCAAAACCAGTTTGGCTTACGTGGAAAATGCCGAGGTGCGTCAAGCTTATGAGGCTCTGCGCGTTGAACACGGCTTCCGTATGATGGACTATACGACCGAGAGTGATGTTACGGACCCCCGCATCTGCATTCGCTTTTCGGAACTCTTGTCTCGGTCTGTGAAAGACTTCTCAAAATTTGTCGCCATCGACGGTAAAGACCCACAAAAGCTAGAGGCCGAAAAAAAGCAACTCTGTCTAGGTGCAGTCAAGCATGGCGAGCGCTATCAGATTCAAATTCGTGCGGGCCTTCCCTCGGACATTGGTGAATCGCTGAACAAGGCGCTTGATCTTGCGATCTATGTGCCAGACCGCAAGCCGTTTGTGCGCTTCACAGGCAAAGCTTATGTGCTGCCGGCGCGCGGACAGCAGGGCATTCCTTTAGTCAGTGTCAACACCGACAAGGTGGATATCGAAGTCTACCGGGTTGGTGACCGCAGCCTGTCCTCTCAGATTGAGAGTGGTGCGTTGAGCCGTCAGCTCTCGGGCTACGATTTGGAACAGCTCAAGACCCAGTCGGGTGCAAAAATTTACGCCGGCCGTATGGATGTGGCGACAACCCTTAACCGAGAAATCACAACAGCGTTTCCTGTGGCAGATGTGCTTGGTGCGTTGAAACCTGGTGCCTATGTCATGACAGCGCGGCCAGCGGATCGACCACACGAGAAATGGCGGAGCCAACCCACGCAGTGGTTTATTGTTTCTGATCTCGGCCTGACAGCCTTTTCAGGCGACGACGGCGTGCATGCGTTTGTGCGCTCACTGGCTGAAGCCGATCCAAAAGCAAAAGTGTCTGTGAAGCTTGTGGCGCGCAACAACGAGGTGCTCGCCACAGCGACAACAGATGACAATGGTTACGCCCATTTCGAAGATCGCTGGACCCGTGGTGAAGGCGGCATGGAGCCAGCGATACTCGTTGCCCAGAACGCGAACGGTGAATACGCCTTCCTCGATTTAAGAGCTAATGCGTTTGATTTATCGGACCGCGGCGTCAAGGGGCGTAAAGCACCGGGGCCAATTGATGGTTATCTCTACACAGAGCGCGGTGTTTACCGCCCTGGCGAAGAAGTCAATCTGACAGCACTCGTGCGCGACAGTGCTGGCGTTGCCGCCGCAGTGCCCGTGACGTTGATCATTTCCCGTCCTGATGGTGTTGAACATGCGCGCGCTGCCTTGCAAGACGCGTATCTCGGTGGACGCTCTCATGCGCTTTGGCTCAGTGATGCAGCGATGGCTGGGACTTGGCGGGCAAAAATTCATATCGATCCGAAAGCGGAATCGATCGCACAGGTTTCGTTCCTGGTTGAGGATTTCCAACCGGAGCGTTTGGAGCTGACACTGGATGCCGGTGACGCGCGTCTGTCGCCAGGCGCAGCTCAGGACATCGACGTTGCAGGTCGCTACCTTTACGGCCCGCCGGCGGCTGATCTTGGCCTTGAAGGTGAAGTGATTGTTCGTCCGGCAAACAGAGGCGTCAAAGGATTTTCTGGCTATTCCTTCGGTTTGGCGGATGAGACGATTACTCAGGTCCGCAAATCACTTGATGACTTGTCAAAGACGGGCCCCGATGGTCGTGCCAAAGCGCGCATCACACTGCCGCAAATTCCAAAAACGGCGCGGCCTCTGGAAGCAAAAGTTCTGCTGCGTCTACGCGAGCCAGGTGGCAGAACCATTGAACGGTCAACGACACTGCCGGTTGACCCCGGTAGACCACGCATTGGTGTGAAGCCGCTCTTTGAAGTGACTGGGTTGCCGGAAGACAGCGCTGCGGAATTCAATCTCATAGTGTTGGATGCAGCCAATAAGTCCGTTGCCACCCAGGGTCTGCGCTGGGAGTTGTTCCGACTGGAAACCAGTTGGCAATGGTACAACAGCAACGGGCAGTGGCTATATGAGCCGCAAACCATCACCCGCAAAGTTGGTGACGGTACCGTTGACGTTGCAGCGAACAGCCCAGCCAAAATTGAGATGCCAGTGCGCTATGGCCGCTACCGCTTGACGGTGACATCCGCCGACGGTGCCCAGATGGCCAGCAATGTTTTATTTAATGCCGGCTGGTTCACCACTGGAAAGTCATCAGACAGTCCAGAATTGCTCGATGTCGCACTTGATAAAGAGAGATACGCAGTTGGCGAAACGGCCAAGTTGCGTATTGCCTCGCGCCATGCTGGCAAGGCGCTCGTTGCCGTGCTTGGTGGTGGTGTGCACATCATGAAGCAGGTTGAGATTGCCAAAGGCGGTGGTGATATTGACCTTACCGTGGGCAAAGACTGGGGCCCAGGCGCTTATGCAACAGCCCTGCTCTACCGTCCGATGGATGAGACGGCGAAACGCATGCCGAGCCGGTCTGTGGGTGTGAAATGGATTGCAGTTGATCAAACGGCGCGCACACTCCAAGTCGCGTTGTCGGCAGCAAAAAAGATCAAGTCGGCGACGACGCTTGATGTTCCGATCTCAATTTCAGGCCTGACGCAGGGTGAGAAAGCCTATGTCACGGTAGCCGCCGTTGATGTTGGAATCCTCAATGTTACGGACTTTAAGTCGCCGCAACCACGAGCGCATTTTTATGCGCAACGCCGCCTCAGCATGGAAATTCGCGACCTCTATGGCCGGCTGATCGACGGCATGCGCGCCGAGCGCGGTCGCATGCGCTCTGGCGGCGATGCAGGGTCAGCCATGAATACGGCTGGTGCGCCGCCGGTTGAAAAAACCATCGCATTCTATTCAGGCATCGTCAGTGTTGGTGCGGATGGATCGGCAACGGTGTCGTTTAAGCTCCCCGACTTTAACGGATCTGTGCGTCTGATGGCCGTTGCTTGGACACGAGACAAGCTTGGTAGCGCCAGTCAAAACGTCATTGTGCGTGATGCGATTGCGCTCACCGCGTCGGGCCCACGATTCTTGACATTAGGTGATGCAGCAAAAGTGCAGATGAGCATCCACAATGTCGAAGGGGCAGAGGGCACCTATACAATGGCCGTTGATGTTGGCGGTGATCCACTCGCACCCGCGGTTATTAAAACCAAACGCATTACAGAGCGGCAAGTATCGCTCGCCACCTCCCAGCGTGTGCTTGAAGGTTTTGAGATTGCACCGAAGCAGGTCGGGTTGCACACCTACACCGTGCGGGTCACCGGCCCAGGCGGTATCGATGTCGCACGTGAGTTGACCTTCGACGTCAAACCGCCGTCGCGCGATATCAAACGAACAACGGTGAGCTCTGTTGCCGGTCGCGGTGGTACGCTGACGCTCGGGCAAGATTTGATCGCCGGCCTGATTGCAAGTGAGACTACGCTCAATGTGAGCGTCGGGCCGACGGCACGCCTTGATGTGCCGGCCCTGCTCACGTCGCTTGATCGCTACCCGTATGGCTGTGCCGAGCAAACGATCTCACGCGCGCTGCCGCTCCTTTATGTCAACACGCTGTCCAGTGATCTTGGCTTAGCCAAAGACGACAAGGTCAAAGCGCGTATTCAAAAAGCCATCAACCGCGTCTTTGAAATGCAAAATGCATCCGGCTCATTCGGTGTGTGGGGTCCAAGCGGTGCCGACGTATGGCTCACTGGATATATCATGGACTTCATGACCCGCGCCAAAGAGCAGGGCTTTGAGGTCAAAGCCAGGGGCTATGACTTAGCGCTCGACCGATTGCAAAACTTTGTTGTCAACGCGTCTGATTTCAAGAAGGGCGGCGAGGCACGTGCTTACGCACTTTATGTCTTAGCCCGCAATAGTCGCGCTCCGATCGGTGAATTGCGCTACTATGCGGATGCCAGGTTAGATCGCTTTACGACGCCGCTCGCAAAGGCGCAAATTGGTGCCGCACTCGCGATGATGGGTGACGTCAAACGTGCGGCACGCGCGTTTAAGTCTGCACAAGGCACGTTTGATATTGCGACCGCCGCAACCGCGCGCAGAGATTACGGTTCCGCACTGCGCGATGGCGCTGCGTTGATTACGCTTGCATCTGAATCCGGTGTGTCTAAGGCTGCAACGCCAACGCTCATGGATGTGGTTGCGACTGCCTATATGGCGCGTACGTACACGTCCACGCAGGAACAAGCTTGGCTGTTGTTGGCAGCAAACGCTCTGCGTGAGGAACTCAAGGCATCAAACATTGCAATTGATGGCGCGCCGGTGACAGGCACCCTGCAACGCGTGATCAAGGCACACGAGCTGACCCGTGATATTGTGGTCACAAACAACGGAGATGACCGCGTTGATGCGGTGATCTCAGTAATCGGGGCGTCTTTGAAGCCACAACCGGCCGCAGCGAAAGGTTTCACTCTGCAGCGCAGCTACTACACGCTCGATGGTCAATCTGTTGACCTGGCCAGCGCGCAGGGTGGGTCGAGTACCCTCAAGCAGAATGATCGCTTGGTTGCAGTTGTGAAAGTCGAAAGCGATGAAGCCAAAGGCAACATCTTGCTTTCCGATCACGTGCCGGCTGGTTTTGAAATTGAAAACCCACGCTTGGTCGATGGCGGCGATATCCAGAGCTTAAGTTGGCTCAAGTCGCCGATCACACCGGATCATGTCGCGTTTCGTGATGACCGCATGGTAGCGGCAATCAATCTGGCCAAGGCGCCTAAGCGTAAGGCACAGACAACTGATGCCAATGGGGCGGCAACGCAACCAGCACAGTCATCCGGTCCAGCAGCATCGGCAACAGTTGCTTACATTGTGCGCGCCGTCACACCGGGTACGTTTGTCCATCCTGCAGCCTCTGTCGAAGATATGTACCGGCCGGAGCGCTACGCGCGCACCGAGGCGGGTCGATTGAGGGTCAGCGGCAAGTAGGACGTGTCAGGAGTGGGATCGCATTCTGAAGAAACAGAGCAGGGGCTGATCACAGTGTCGGATCATTACGCAAATCAATGGGGGCGTAGCCGCCGTTTCGCCGCGGCGCGCACCGGCAGGCTTGCTTGCTCGCTCGCTCGGTTGGGTGGAGTTGGTTTATGCGCTGGCCTCGGTCTCACCATTGGCATCGTAGTTGGTCTGTACACCAGTAAGACCTCGCTCGGAGCGTTGGACCTTTCGCAGACCCGTTTTCTCTCAACCATTGTTGTCGATCGTAATGACGACTTGCTTCGCGCCTTTACAACAAAAGAGGGGCGCTGGCGATTGCCTGTCACAACAGGCGATGTCGATTCGCGCTATCTCTCCCTCCTGTTAGCGTTTGAGGACAAGCGCTTCTTTGATCATTCTGGCGTCGATCCACAGGCCTTAGTGCGTGCGTTCGGGCAGTTTTTACTCAATGGCCGCATTGTTTCAGGCGCGTCTACGCTCACCATGCAAGTGGCGCGCTTGGTTGAGCGTCGTCACGAACGCTCGTTGGCTCGCAAGGTCCGCCAAATGGTGCGTGCGTTGCAATTGGAGGAGGCGCTGAGCAAAACAGAGATCCTCAACCTCTATCTGAGACTAGCGCCGTTTGGTGGCAATATCGAAGGCGTGCGTGCCGCGTCGCTTGCATACTTTGGTAAAGAACCCAAGCGATTGTCGCTTGGTGAGGCAGCCCTTCTGGTTGCCCTGCCGCAATCGCCAGAGAGCCGGCGTCCAGATCGCTTTTCGGGTCGTGCACGACATGCACGCAACCGCGTGCTCGATCGCGCAACGGACGCTGGCGTGATCTCAGTTGCCGAAGCTCTGCGTGCAAAAAGTGAATCTGTGCCAACCAAACGCAAGCCCTTTCCAATGTTGGCCCCGCACCTTGCCGAGCAAGAGCTAGCAGTGTTTCCGGACGAACAAAAACACCGAACAACTTTGGATAAGTCAAAACAACGGGCGTTGCAGACGTTGCTCAAAGAACAAACGCGAGTGATGGGTGACAAACTTTCCTCGGCACTTTTGGCAATCGAAAATCGTACGGGAAATGTGGTCGCTTATGTTGGCTCGTCTGACTATCTTGATGCTGACCGCAGAGGCAGCATTGATATGGTGCAAGCCGTTCGGTCTCCCGGGTCTACGCTAAAGCCAATCATTTATGGTCTCGGCTTTGAAGCCGGTTTGGTACATCCCGAAACACTGATTGAGGATCGTCGCGTACGGTTTGGGAACTATAGCCCTGAGAATTTTGATGATCGCTTCCATGGTGCCGTGACCGTGCGTGAGGCCCTTGGATTGTCGCTCAACATACCTGCAGTGAAACTTTTGCATGCCGTTGGTCCGGTTCGGTTAGTGGACAGATTGCGCACCTTTGATGTTTTGGCCAAGTTGCCAGAAGATGCTCAGCCATCACTTGCTGTTGCCCTTGGCGGTGTTGGCATGCGCATGATGGATTTGGTATCCGTTTATTCTGCACTTGCGCGCAGTGGCGTTCCGGCCAACATCACATGGCGCAAAAGTGGTGCCACTGAAAATCAATCGCAGCGACACGGCGCAGAAAGAGACCCCACTGCCGGCACATCACCTACGACTGCAGCGGGCAAGACAGGCAGCAAGAAGACGCATCTTTTGTCACCTGTCGCCAGTTGGTACGTCACAGATATTCTTTTAGATGCGCCCGTGCCGACCCACGCCAAGGCCGGCCGCATCGCTTACAAAACCGGCACGTCTTATGGCTATCGTGATGCCTGGGCCGTCGGCTATGATGGTGCGTACACCATTGCTGTGTGGGTCGGTCGTGCGGATGCAACATCAACACCTGGCCTGATTGGCCGCACTGCGGCGGCACCGATATTGTTTGATGCTTTTACCCGCCTGCGCCAGAAGGCAACGCCGTTGCCGAAGCCGCCATCGGGTGTGTTGCGCGCCTCAGGTCGTGATCTACCGCCGCCGTTGAAACGGTTTCGTGGAGATCATGCTGCGCACAAACCCCGTGGTCCGTTCGAAGTGCAAAACGTCGCGATTGCGTTCCCACCGGACCGATCGGAGTTGGATGTTGAGGCGCGCGATGGCGAGCCGCTGGTTCTCAAAGCTACCGGAGGAGCACTACCTCTCACTTGGCTGGTGAACGGCACACCTATTTCATCTCCCGCACATCGTCGCTCGGCCACTTGGACGCCAGACGGGGCAGGGTTTGTCAATTTGTCAGTGATTGATGCCGAAGGACAAGCAGCCCGCGTGCACGTCCGCCTCAGATAGCGTTTTCACACCTCCTTTTGCGTCTGGGGGCTTCCAGCGTCAAATCAGCCAATGGCCTCGGCTGTGACCTTGCGTTAGGTGTAGCGCGACGCATCGAAACCGGTGCGCGTTCTCACAGGTTTACTCCATGACAACGGCAAACGTATCAACTGTGCTCCAAGAACAAAAAGTTTGCGCGAGCAAACGCCGAACGCGCGCACCTAAGT
>JAHZKN010000146.1 GCA_022600335.1 Alphaproteobacteria bacterium | reverse complement strand
CGCGACCTTGGCCTTGATCACGTGCAGATCTCAATTCAAGACATTGAGCCCGGCAATGCTGACAAGATCTCAGGCTACAAGAATGGCCTGCAGAAAAAGATTCAGGTAGCCAAGTGGGTCAAGGAATTTGGTCTGCCGCTGACCGTCAACGCCCCAATCCATCGCCACAATATCAAATCCGTACCGAAGATGATCGACTTTGCAGTTGAGATCGGTGCCGGGCGCATTGAGATTGCGCATGTGCAGTATTATGCCTGGGCCTTGCTCAATCGCGCAGCTCTGATGCCGACACGCGAAGACTACAACGAAGCCGCGAAGGTTGTGATCGAGGCCCGCGAGCGGTTAAAGGGCATTCTGGTCATCGATGCGGTCGTGCCAGACTATTACGCGAAATATCCAAAGCCCTGCATGGGAGGGTGGGGACGTGGCATCGTCAACATCACTCCGCAGGGTCGTGTGCTGCCATGTCATGCCGCTGAATCCATCACCGGCATGGAATTTGATAACATCAAAGACAAGAGCCTGGCTGACATCTGGTTGACGGGTGACGCATTCCAGAAGTATCGCGGCACCAGTTGGATGAAGGAGCCGTGTCGATCGTGCGATCGCAGAGAGATCGACTACGGTGGCTGTCGCTGCCAGGCGTTTGCCCTCACTGGCGATGCCGCCAACACCGATCCCGCCTGCTCGCTCTCCGCACTCCACGAAGAGTGGGCCAATGTTGCCGAAAAAGAGAGCCACGCCCCGTCAACAGAGTTCGTCTATCGACGCATGGGTGGGGCTAAAAAGGCCGACACAACGCCCGCCTAGAGCGCTGAAATACAGCCTGTTTTCCCAACCAAAGTGGCACAGAGGCAGCGTTGACGCTGTTTCTCTGGTGCGGCAATGTGTTCACAGCGCATTCAGGGCGAAATCGCCATAATAAGGCGCTATAGTACGGTGGGATGCACAAGACGTCGCTCGACTAAGAGAACTCGGAGGAACTGGTTTGATGAAGAATTGGCTACTTGCAGCAGGCCTTGCCATGCTCGCCCCAACACTCGCGCTTGCTGAGGGAGATGCAGCCAAAGGCAAAAAGAAATTTGTGAAGTGCAAGGCCTGTCATCAGGTCGGCCCGGACGCCAAAAACGCACTTGGCCCAACCCTTAACGGAATCGTTGGCCGTAAGGCTGGCGTCGTTGAAGGCTATGAATATTCTGAAGCCCTGAAGGGATCGGGCCTCGAATGGACAGAAGAAAACCTGTTGAAGTGGATCGGCAAGGTCAAAGTTGATGGCAAGAAAAAGCCCGGCAGTAAAATTATGGTCCCAGGCAATAAGATGATCTTCCCAGGTGTCAGCGACAAGCAAGCTGCGAATATCGTTGCCTACTTGGCAACTCTAAAGTAGTTCGTGCGCAACCGCACCAAAGGCGTGAACGAATTTGAGCCGCAGGCCCATTCAGGCCTCTGCGGCTCATTTAAGTTTTAGACACAGAAGCCGTGGGCTCAAACGCATCCAGTTTGATGACCTCTGCAGTCTCAGTCGTCTTGATCCACTGCGACACGGGCTTACCTTTCAACACTAAGTCTGGTGCAATGTCATTCAGCGGCACAAGCACAAAGGCGCGCTCAGTGATCAGGGGATGCGGCAGCGTAAGGACTGGATCATCCTGCGTGATGCCATTGAAGATCAGTACATCAATATCAATTACTCTGGGTCCCCAGCGCTTATTCCGCACGCGACCAAGATCTGTCTCAATTTTCTGACACGCCTCCAGCAACGCCCGCGGTGACAGTCGCGTCGCAATGCCAACACAAGCATTCACAAACCAATCCTGATCCGCCTCACCCCACGGCTCTGTACGGTAAAGATTTGACCGGGCAAGAAGATCAATCTCGCTCATCGCCTCAAAGTGCGCACATGCTGCACCCAGGTGCCCAATCTTGTCACCCATATTGGAGCCGAGTGCTAGAATGGCGTCGAACCGGTGGGTGGTCATGAAGTGTCAACTCTCTGTTGATCCAGATCGGTACGTAAAGGATCTAATCGTATTTGATGTAGGCAAAGCGTTGATCCGACTCTGGCGTCCCCTCTAGCCCATTGTCCTCTTTGCCAGGTTGCCACTGCACGACCTCTTCAATCTTGCGCGCTAAAGCCAGATCTTTGTCCGTTATGCCTTTTGCGGAATGGGTCATGAGACGTACTTCAACCCAGGCGTAGGATGCGGTTATATCAGGGTGATGCCACGCAGCTTCAGATAGATGCCCGACCGTCCCAATCACCATCACCGTTCCCTTCCAGCTGTGGGTCTTGTAGGTTCGCCGGATCCAGCCGTCTTCGAGGCGCCAGTTGGGCAAGTTGGCTGCAAGCCATGCTGTGACGTCGCTTTCTGGCATTGCCACTTCGCGGTCTGCTGACATGTTGATCTCTCCTCGCGCTTGTTAGACAGTGCTGCCGTTCATCCTAACCCTACTGCTTTCAGATGCCTGGAAGCAAACACGCGGCCATTGACTCTAAGGACAACAAAAATTGCCAACACGTGGCTCCGCATCTGCCAGTGAGATCCATATCACCGCGCCAGCGCGGCTACATTTGGGTTTTCTGGATCCTGACGGCGCGCTCGGACGAAGGTTTGGAAGCATCGGCCTCGCCATATCAGAGCCATCCACGCAACTGGTTGCCACCTCAGCCGACAAGACGACAGTGTCAGGCCAGGAGTGCGCACGAACAGAACAGCTCATTGCCCATTTCAAATCCGCCTTTGATGTTGCTGGTCACTTTAACATGACTGTGCGCCAAGCCATTCCTTCCCACGCAGGCCTTGGGTCTGGCACCCAGCTCGCGCTGGCGATCGGTGCCAGCATGTTACGACTACACGGTCGTAGGGCCACCGCGCCTGAGATTGGAGCCGCCCTTAATCGGGGCGCGCGATCGGCCATTGGCATGACAGCGTTCTCGGACGGTGGATTTATTATCGATGGCGGTAAAGCAGATGAGTCTCATCCACCACCTGTCGTGGCCCGTGTTGAATTCCCAGATCGCTGGCGCATCGTGTTGGCGATCGACTCCGAGACGCACGGCATTCATGGCAAGCGTGAGACCGAGGCGTTTGCAGAGTTAGCTTCGTTTCCTGAAGCTCAGGCCGCGCATCTCTGCCACATCACGCTGATGCAAATGCTGCCCGCCTTACTTGACGAAGACATTGCCGAATTTGGCCGTGCGGTGACTGAGATGCAGGCATCAATTGGCACCTACTTTGCGCCTGTGCAGGGCGGCAGCACATTTTCCAGCCCACGCGTTGAGAAAATAGTGCGCAAAATGGGCATGTTAGGCGGCCACGGCATCGGTCAGAGCTCGTGGGGTCCGACAGGATTCGCGTTCTTTGACAGCCAAGATGCGGCTGAACGCCTCTATGCGACTTTGGTAGAAGAGGCTAAGGCATCAGGGGTCGACCTCATGGTCGTCACCGGGCGCAATCAGGGTGCGACCATCACCGCCAAATGATGTTTGCGACCAGCCTAATCGATACGGAGCACAGAAGAGAATGAGCGACCCACGAACCATCTTGCACATGATTGAACCCAATAAACATATGAGCCCGTTCGATGTGAATATGGCGGCCGATGCTGGCTACAAAACCATCGTGCCATATACCGCGGTGACACTTGATGAGGTGCGCCCCTTGGTGCAGGACGCCATCTTTTCGCGGCCTCCCGATTATGGTGTGCGCACCGGCTTTTTCTTTGGTGGCAAAGACGCGATTTTGGCACTGGATATGATGAAGGCAGCCAAGGAAGCCTTGGTGCCGCCGTTCCAGCTTTCCACATTTGCTGATCCTGCCGGCTCGTTCACCACGGCAGCGGCCATGGTCGCCTGCGTCGAGAAGGTACTCAAACTGAAAATGGGTCGTAGCCTGAAGGGCACCAAGATTGCCATCTTTGGTGCAACCGGCGTGGTCGGGTTCGCATCCTCCATTATCTCCGCTCTTGAAGGAGCACACGTGCAGCTTGTCGCCCACCGCGGCGTCGATCGGGTCATCAAAGCCGCCGCCGTTTCAAAAGAGCGCTTCGGTGTCGATCTCGAACCTGTCGCCGGAGAAACGCCTGAGCAAAAGAACGAAATCATAGCCAACGCAGAAGTCATTTACGCTGCGGCGGCGGCGGGTGTGCAAGTCGTCTCTAAGGAAGACAAAGCCATCGCCAAAAAGCTCCTCGTTGTTGCTGACGTAAACGCTGTACCGCCTCCAGGTGTCGAGGGCATGGATCTATTCATGAACGGTGAGCAGCTACCACATTGTGAAGCGCTCGGCGTTGGGCCGCTCGCAATCGGTGATATCAAATACAAAACTGAGTCCGGCTTGTTCAAACAAATGATCAACGCGACGGAAGCCCAGCACTACGATTTCCGCGATGCCTTTACGCTTGCCCGCGAACTGATAGCGTGAGACGCCCCGCGTGAACCGTGAGCCCGTCCTCATTGCGGCTCTATCGGGCCGCGCACTGGCAGCATCTGCCTCCCGGGCCGGTTACCGTCCCGTGGTTGTCGATTGTTTTGGTGACGCTGATCTTGCAACTGCACCGGGCGACAGCTGCTGCCTGCCGGCTGGTGTGCGCGCTGGATTTCGCAGATCACCATTGATCGATGCATTGGACAATCTGCAATCCAGATGCACAACGCCTGCGCGTGGCTTGATTCTAGGCACGGGTTTTGAGGATCAACCAAACCTTATCGCGCGGCTGGCAGACCGCTATCCAATCCTCGGATCTGACGCAGACACGATTGCAGCCGTGAAAGACCCAGCTGTTTTCTTTCCGCTCTTAAAGACGCTCGGTATTGGCTATCCCGAAACGCAGCTTAACCCGCCAAATGATGCTTCACATTGGCTGAGAAAGCGCACTGGAGGCAGCGGTGGCCTACACATACGTCCATGCTCAGCCGAGGGAAAAGCAAGAAAACACCATTATTTTCAGGCCCGGGTTGATGGCCAGGCGGTGTCCGTTTTAGCCGTTGTTGGCAAAGGCGGCACAGCATTTGCTCTTTCTAAGCAATGGTGCGCACCGGCGCGCCGCACACCGTTTCGCTATGGCGGCGCGGTGAGCAACATTGTAATTCATCCGGATCACGAGGGCGAGATTTTAGAGGCTGCATTGGCAATTACAGAAGCCGCCGGTCTCGTTGGTCTTGCATCGATTGATTTCATCATAAGCAGTGATGAAATCTTGTGTCTTGAAGTTAACCCGCGGCCCGGTGCAACACTGGAGGTGCACGATGATGAGCACGGTGCGCTTTTTGAAGCCCATCTGATCGCGTGTGCGGGCGGAGACCCAGCAGACTTTCTACAAAATAACTGGGCCTCGCACTCCGCTAAGGCAGCTGCCATCCTATACGCCGACCAGGGCCCGGTGACCATTGAAATTGATAGCTGGCCGGACTGGGTCAGCGATCGTCCAAAACCCGGAACTATAAGCGCTCTTGGCCAACCGCTAGCCTCGGTGCATGCGGAGGCCCAAACAGCCGAAGAGGCTGAACAATTATGCAAGGCCCGCCTCGCAGGGCTCGAAAAGATGCTGTATGACAGCAAAAAAGGGAAGGAATAGTCCGGATGACTGCAACACTTGGCACAAGCCCCAGCGTCTCTGCGGAAGCTGCAAGACTGGTTGACCGGCTGGCTGACAATGCGACAGCACTACGCTGTGAAGTTGCAACGGGCGGCGCTGGCGAACGCCAGATTGATCTCGGTGCCAACTGCACCGGAAGCTTGGAAGCTGGCCGTCAACTTGGCGAGATTTGTATGGGGGGGCTCGGCACGGTCACCATCTCATCAAGCTCTAGCCTCGAGCGCTGGCCATTGGGTGTCGTTGTGCACTCCACAAATCCCGTTATCGCCTGCCTCGCAAGTCAGTACGCCGGCTGGACAATTTCCGAAGAAGAAAGCGGATTTTTTGCCCTGGGTTCCGGCCCTGCTCGCGCACTGTCGCGCGTTGAAGAGCTCTACAAAGAGCTTGGCTATGTCGATCATCACGACAAAGCCTCGTTGGTCATTGAAGGCGACAAGGCGCCTCCAGCATCGGTCATCAAGACAGTTGCATCGGCCTGCGGTGTCGAAGAACGCAACCTCACGGTGCTCTATGCTCCAACAAGCAGCCTCGCAGGAACGGTGCAAATTGCCGCCCGGGTGTTGGAAGTTGGACTGCACAAAGCCCACGCCCTGCACTTTAACCTCACTGATATTCTCGACGGCTACGGTGTCGCGCCAATTGCCCCACCTGCTCCTGACTTTGTAAAAGCGATGGGACGCACCAACGACGCCATCATTTACGGCGGACGCGTGCAGTTGTTCGTCAAAGGCAGCGACGAGGCTGCCAAAAAGCTCGCAAATGAATTGCCCTCAAGTGGTTCGTCGGCCTATGGAAAACCCTTTGCTGAGATTTTCTCAGAGGTCGAAGGCGACTTCTATAAAATTGATGCGATGCTGTTTAGCCCCGCGCTTGTAACTGTCTCCAACGTCGAAACCGGATCCTCTTTCCACGCTGGAAAGCTTGCCCCAGACATTGTCGATGCCAGCTTCCAATGAACAGGTTAAGGGCACGGGAAAGCGCCTCGTCTTGTTCGTTGAAGACGGCGGTGGGGACTGGCATGCACGCCAACTTGTCGCTGCTTTCGAAGCGCATGGCGCTGAGGTCATCACCACAACGCTGAAAGCCTGTGCGTTTGACACCCGCTCGGCCAGTGGGCTCGATATTCCAGGCTTTGATGGTGCACTTCCGGATGCCGCATTCGTCCGCGCCATCTCAACCGGTGGGCTGGAGCAGATCACGTTTCGCCTTGGCATCTTACATGCGCTGCGCGAAAGCGGAGTAATGGTGTGGAATGATGCGCGCACTATTGAGCGCTGCGTCGACAAATCCACTGCCACGTTCCTGTTCCAAAAAGCGGGCCTACCCGTACCACCAACACGCGTGGTCGAAGGACATCAAAGCGCACTGGCACACGCAACGGGCGTCGCCCAACCACTGGTTGTGAAGCCGATGTTTGGCAGCCAAGGCAACGGAATAATGCGCGCTGAAACAGCGAACAAAATTCCAACCCCTGAGACCGTCGGTGATGTCTACTATTTGCAGAATTATATGCGGGCCGAAGACGCAAAAATATTTGCTGATATTCGCGTTTTTGTATCCCGCGGGCGCATTCTTGCAGCCATGGCCCGGGAAGGCGCGCATTGGGTCACCAACGTGCATCAAGGTGGCAAGCCTGCGCCACTTTCCCTGACCTCTGAGATGGCTGAGTTGGCGTTGGCAGCCGCTGACGCCGTTGGTGCCGACTATGCCGGTGTCGACCTCATCCAAGACCCAGCGCATGGCGATTTAATGGTGCTTGAAATCAACTCCAATCCGGCGTGGAAAGGGCTGTTCAGCGTCAGCGACGTTGACATCGCCGCAGCACTAGCCGCCGATTTTCTTACATCGTTGTGCGAGGGCGATCGCCGATGACTGATCAAACTGTGCTGCACGTACCGCAATCGGAGATCCACGACGCGTTCATAAGGGCATGCAATGAAGAGTTGCAGGCATTAAAGCCGGGCAATGTGCATGTATTTGCGCCAGGTCATGATATGGATGTCGCGCAATTTGAGATGAGTGCAACAGCAGCGGCCCCCTACATTGCCGATCCAGAGTTGTCGGTTGGCGCTCGTATCAAGGGTGCAGTCAAAGCCAGCATGAAAGCTGCGGGCTGTAATACAAATCTCGGCATCGTGTTGCTTTGTGCGCCGCTTGCTGCTGCAGCGGGACGTGTCCAAGCAGAGGCGAACGTCTCTGAGCGTCTTAAGGCGACACTCGCTGATCTCACTCCGCAGGATGCTGATGATGTTTTCGCGGCCATCCGAT
>JAHZKN010000145.1 GCA_022600335.1 Alphaproteobacteria bacterium | reverse complement strand
GTCCATGCCACCGAGCTTCTGCATTTGCTGAAGCTGTTTGGAGAGGTCTTCCAAATCAAACGCGCCCTTTTGCATTTTTTGGGCAATGGATTTGGCTTTTTCAACGTCTATGGTTTCAGCGGCCTTTTCGACCAGCGACACCACATCGCCCATGCCGAGAATGCGCCCGGCAATGCGCTCAGGATGAAAATCTTCCAGCGCATCCCATTTTTCACCGATACCGACTAGTTTGATAGGCTTGCCGGTAACCGCGCGCATGGAGAGAGCAGCACCACCGCGGCCATCACCATCCACACGGGTGAGAACAATACCGGTGATTCCAATGCGTTCATCAAAGGCGGTTGCGGTATTGACCGCATCCTGGCCGGTCAGGCTATCTGCGACCAGCAGGACTTCGTGTGGCGCAGTGGATTGCTTGACCTCTTCCACTTCACTCATCAACGCGTCATCGACGGTCACGCGTCCGGCGGTGTCGAGGAGTACAACATCGTAGCCACCAAGTTTTGCCGCTTCGCGGGCACGATTGGCAATTTCTAAAGGTGATTGGCCTGCGATGATTGGCAAAGTTGCAACGGAGGTTTGTTCGCCGAGCACGCGTAGTTGTTCTTGCGCAGCCGGCCGGCGTGTATCAAGCGACGCCATCAGAACTTTTTTCTTGTCGCGATTGGTCAGGCGATAAGCAATTTTAGCGGTTGTTGTTGTCTTGCCTGAACCTTGCAGGCCAACCATCAGAATTGCGATGGGTGGCGTGGCAAAAAGGTCAATCGATTCCGCTTCCGAGCCGAGGACGGCGACCAACTGATCGTGGACAATTTTCACCACCTGTTGGCCAGGTGTGACGGATTTTAGAACCTCTTGGCCAACGGCTTGGTTCTTGACCTTGTCGACAAAGCTCTTAACGACATCAAGGGCAACATCAGCCTCTAGCAACGCCCGGCGCACTTCACGCATCGCCTCGTTGACGTCGGCTTCGCTCAGCGCACCGCGTTTGGTGAGCTTGTCGAAGACGCCTGAGAGACGATCTGAGAGGTTTTGAAACATCTCGGCTGGATACCCTTTGGCAGTTGCAGGTTCGATCAACAAACGTATTGCGCACCCGCGGGCGAAACTCGCTGGCGGGTGTGGACCTCCCTGCCTCCCGTGCGGCACTCGAAAGGCGCACATGTGCAGGGCGGCGGCTCTGACTGACAGGCCGATTGGAATGTGGCGGCACAGTCTTGGATCAAGGTGCGCTTGTCAACTAGGTTGTAGGCTGTGAAAGTGGGTTCTGGCACGTCGCCACCAGCGCGCTGCTCAGCGGTCTTGCTCCGTGCTGCGGCAGAATCGCACACAAGATGGCCCCATTTGCCGGGTCTGCAGCCAAACTATTGCGGGAATTGTGCTGGATAACCGCAATTGCTGCTGCGACCTTGTCCAATCGACCGGGTAGAAGGGGGCTCAGGTGGTGGGATGAAAAGGTGCTGAAATGTTGAGACTGCCAGGTTGGCAAGTTTTGGGGACCGGACTGTTGGCGCTTGCCGTTGCAGCAAGTGGCGGCTGTTCGAGCAATCCGTTTAGCTCTGGTCCGTCAAACTTTGATGTCACATTCATCAGTGCCGCCGAAACTTGGGATCTCGACAAGGATGCCGTGGTGACATGCACCGAGTGGCAGCAGTATGCAGCCAGAGCTCATGCTGAGGCCGACGGCAATGGTGACGGCAGCCTGACCGCGGAAGAGTATGCCACCATGCGCCGCAACGATCGTTTGTTTGAAGTTGCAGGCCTGAAATACTTCGATAGCAATTCAGATGGCCGTGTTTCACGCGACGAAATGGGTCGCAAGAAAAACCGTGCCTTTGAGCTTCTCGACAAAAACAACGACTGTAAGATTGAGCGCAACGAAAAAGTTCAGGTGCGCCGCCAGGTCAAGCCAAAAGATACAGATCACTCTGGCGAAGCTGCAAAAACACCGGGCGCGAGTGGCCCAGGACCAGGACGATGACCACCGTGTTTCACCGAATAACGTGACGTGCAGCGTACTTAGGAACTCAGTCTAAAGCCGATAGCACAGCCTACTTCGGTGTAAGTTTTATCAGCTTGCCTTTTGGGTCATCGCTTAGCACCCACACCGCGCCTTTTGGTCCCTGACGCACATCACGAATGCGATCGCCATGCTCAGTCAAGAGCTTCTCTTGCGCTGTGACTTTGCCGTCTTTGATCACCAGCCGTGTCAAGTGTTGCCCCGCAAGGCCGCCGACAAATGCATTTCCTTTCCAGTCGGGAAATAAAGAACCGGTATAGAACAACAGGCCGGATGTGGCGATGGATGGGTCCCAATAATAGATCGGCTGCTCCATACCGGCTTTCTTTTGTCCTTCGCCAATGGGCAAATAGGTGTAGTCACGGCCATAGGTAATGACCGGCCAGCCATAGTTTTTGCCCTTTTGCGGTTGGTTGAGTTCGTCGCCGCCACGGGCGCCGTGCTCAACGGTCCACAGTGTTTTTGTTTCCGGATTGATGGCGGCGCCTTGAATATTGCGATGTCCGATTGACCAAACTTCTGGTTTCCATCCGGCGTGTTTGGGATTGTCCTCAGGGGCGGACCCATCTGGATTGATGCGGATGACTTTGCCAAGATGCACAGCTGGGTTTTGTGCTTCGCCGCGGACAATGCCGCGGTCACCAGTGGTAATAAAAAGTGTTCCATCCGGTGCAAACACAAGCCGCGAGCCGAAGTGCAAATTCGATGCAATAGCAGGGTTCTGACGGAAGATAACTTTGACGTCACTGAGACTACCGCCATCATCGGTAAGTGACAGTGTGGCGCGCGCGACCGTGGTGCCGTTCTTGTAGCCGCCGCGCGGTTCTGCATACGAAAAATAGATGTGTCCTGTTGAAGAGAAATCTGGCGCCAGTAGAACGTCAAGTAAACCGCCTTGCCCACTCACCAGAACTTTTGGAACTCCTGCGATCGGCTTCGAGACCTTGCCTGAGTCCGTGACGATGCGCATGTGGCCCACCCGTTCCGTAATCAGCATGCGCCCATCGGGCAAGAACTGCAGCGCCCATGGATGTGCCAACCCGGTTGCAATTTCTTCGATCGCAATTGCGCTCTTAGGGGCTGCTGGTGCGTTGGTCTGTTCGGCGGAAAGGGCCGTCGTTGTGGCCACAATCGTGGCAAGTGCGAAACAATAGGTTTGAACGCGCATGGGAGCCTCTTTCAATCCTTAGTTTTTGGCTTTTGCTGACAGAGATGGTGCCACTGATATGGGACGGCGAACCGCTTAGGCCAAGCCCAGCTGCGTATCAAATGTGTAAACCGTGGCTGTGGCTGCAGTTTCTTATTTGTATCCTGTCAGTCAATGGCCATATAAGGCGGCATCATGACGACAGCTCCGCTCAAATTCCGTAAAATGAATGGCCTCGGCAATGAGATCCTCGTTGTTGACGCGCGCGGGTCCCGCGCATCCCCGTCAGCTAACACCGTGCGCGCGATTGCCGAGCGCCCAGAGACACGTTTTGACCAGCTGATGGCCTTGTTTGATCCCAAGACACCAGGGACGGCGGCTTACGTGCGGATCTACAATGCGGATGGCTCAGAAGTTGGCGCCTGCGGCAACGGCACGCGCTGTGTCGGCTGGGTGCTTGCCGAAGAGTTGGCGCGTGCTCAGGTCAGCATCGAAACGGCCGCAGGCGTGCTGGCCATATCCGTCAAAGATCAATCATGTATCTCCGTTGATATGGGTGAGCCAAACTTCGATTGGGACAAAATTCCGCTGGCAGAAGAGTTTCGTGATACGCGGGCCATCGAACTGCAGATCGGCCCCATAGACGCGCCGGTACTGCATTCTCCGTCTGTTGTGAATATCGGCAACCCACACGCAATTTTTTGGGTGGATGATACCGCAGCTCATGATCTGGGCCGATTTGGACCACTGCTCGAGCACCATCCCGTATTTCCAGAAGGTGCAAACATTTCTTTGGCGAAGGTGACATCTCGCGAGGCTGTTGCCGTGCGCACATGGGAACGCGGTGCGGGGCTGACCAAGGCGTGCGGCACAGCTGCATGCGCCGCGGCCGTAACGGGTGCGCGCAAGCGTTTCTTGGAGCGTACAGCAACGGTCACCGTGCCTGGCGGTAATCTAGTCGTCGAATGGACACCCAAAAATCGGATCATCATGAGTGGTCCAGTGGAGTTGGAAGGCGAAGGTTTGGTAACACTTTAGGCACGGTGCTGAGAGAAAACTCACTCAACGTCATCTGCAGCCGCACGAAGCTGGACCGTCGGCTTGCGCGTGCTGGAAAGATCTGCAACCAAACACAGTGGCTGAACCAATCGAGAAAACCTGATGTCAAAGCCTGAAGTCATTACACTGGGCTGCCGCCTCAACGCCTACGAATCTGAGGTGATGCGCCGCCATGCCGAAACGGCAGGTCTTGATGACGCTGTGATTGTCTATACATGTGCGGTCACCAGTGAAGCTGTGCGCCAAGCGTAGCAGTCCATTCGCAGGCTGCGTCGCGATAAGCCTTCGGCGCGGGTGATCGTTTCAGGATGTGCAGCACAAATCGATCCAGACC
>JAHZKN010000012.1 GCA_022600335.1 Alphaproteobacteria bacterium | reverse complement strand
TTGTCTGGAACCACGCGTGATGAGGTTGCCAAGCTGCGCCAGGAGCTCTCGGTGCACCCGGTATTTAAACGCATTGACACATGTGCAGCAGAGTTTTCATCGCCCACCGCCTACATGTACGCAACGTATGAAGCAGGGTTGGTTGACGCTCCCGTGTGTGAAGCAGACCCAACAGACAAATCAAAAATCATCATCCTTGGCGGCGGACCCAATCGGATTGGCCAGGGCATCGAGTTTGATTACTGCTGTTGCCATGCCTGCTTTGCACTCACCAAAGCGGGCTATGAAACCATCATGGTCAACTGCAATCCTGAAACCGTCTCGACGGATTACGACACATCCGACCGGCTCTACTTTGAACCGCTTACCGAGGAAGATGTTCTTGAAATTGTGCGCGCTGAGCAAACCAACGGCACACTTAAAGGTGTGATTGTGCAATTTGGCGGCCAAACGCCACTGAAATTGGCTAGTGCATTGGAAGATGCGGGCGTTGCGATCCTTGGCACGTCGCCGGATGCGATTGATTTGGCCGAGGATCGCGATCGCTTTAATGCCTTGATCACTAAACTTGGCCTTAAACAACCACAATCCGGCATTGCGGCAGACCCCAACGAGGCGCGCGCCATTGCAGACCGAATTGGCTATCCGATTGTAATCCGTCCGTCCTATGTGTTGGGTGGACGAGCGATGGAGATTGTCCACGATGGGGTGGAAATCGATCGCTACATTAAGAAACTTTCTGAGACACTAGACAGGCCCTCCGAACTTGTTGTGTCGAAGCAGCGCCCACTGCTCATCGATCGCTACCTAACGGACGCTGTCGAAGTTGATGTCGACTGCCTGTGCGATGGCAAAGATACATTCGTTGCTGGCATCATGGAGCATATCGAGGAAGCCGGTATTCATTCTGGCGATTCCGCGTGTTCCCTGCCGCCGTACTCCTTGGGTGAATCTGTTATTGGTGAACTCGAGCGTCAATCGCGCGAGTTAGCTCTGGCGCTGGGTGTTGTCGGTCTCATGAACGTGCAGTTTGCGATCAAAGACGGCGACGTCTTTATCCTTGAAGTCAATCCGCGTGCCAGCCGCACGGTCCCGTTTGTCGCCAAGGTGATTGGTAAGCCCATTGCGGCGATCGCTGCTAAAGTTATGGCTGGAGCAAAGCTTGCGGAGTTTGATCTGACATCTGCGAAATCAGATCACATTGCTGTCAAAGAAGCCGTATTCCCCTTCGCGCGCTTTCCTGGAGTTGATACCATCTTAGGCCCAGAGATGCGTTCAACTGGCGAAGTGATGGGGATCGACCGTGATTTTGCAATGGCTTTTGGCAAGAGCCAGCTAGGCGCTTCCCAGTCATTGCCGATGGCAGGCACTGTTTTTGTCTCGGTAAAAGACCGTGACAAGGACCGGGTCGTCGGGCCGCTGAAGGAACTGGCAGAGATGGGGTTCAAGGTGATTGCGACCCGGGGTACAAAACGCCATCTCGAAGCAAATGGCGTGCCATGCGATGCAATCAACAAGGTAGCTGAGGGGCGCCCGCACATTGTTGATGTGATCAAAAACGGCGATGTGTCGCTGGTATTCAATACAACAGAAGGTATTAAGGCGCTTCAGGATTCTAAGGACATCCGGCGGACAGCCTTGCTTCACCACATCCCATATTATACTACTGTTGCAGGCGCAGCTGCTGTGACACAAGCCATCAGGGCTTTGAAGGCCGACGAGCTTCAAGTTGCATCCCTGCAAGCTTATGCCAGCTGTAGTCCTTGATCCTTAAACGCGGTCGTTTTCTTTTCTAAAGACCGTTACCGGTATGAAATTGAGTCAGTTTGTTACGATGGGCTTCGATGCAGCGGCACGGAGCTTGAAGGAGGTTTGAGCCATGTCAATGGAGCGTATTCCGATCACCCATGAGGGGTTGAAGCGGCTCGAAGATGAACTGCAGCGTCTTAAGTCTGAAGAGCGGCCGCGCATTATTTCAGCGATTGCAGAAGCACGCGCGCACGGCGACCTATCGGAAAATGCCGAATACCATGCAGCCAAAGAGCAGCAGGGACTGAACGAAGCGCGTGTGGCCGAGTTGGAAGATACAATTTCGCGCGCTGAGGTTGTCGATCCGGCAAAGCAATCCGGTAAGACAATTAAATTTGGTGCGACCGTTTCTCTTGAGGATGAAGATACGGGCGACAAGGTGAAGTACAAGATTGTTGGTGACTCTGAGGCCAATGTAAAAGAGGGTAAGATCTCGATCTCGAGCCCAATTGCGCGCGCATTAATTGGCAAATCCAAAGGCGAATCCGCTGAAGTGACAACGCCACGTGGTGCGCGCTCATATGAAATTTTGAAAATCCAGTGGAAGTAGTGCGTTGGCCTGCTAAAATTGGCGTTAATGAGCGTGTTAGTCGTCTCACGGAGTTCACCAATACTTACAGTGGAATACCAGGGGCTTGTTTGGCGCGACGAATTGCAAGGTTGGTTTTGACACTTGCCACGTTGGGTGCGGACGTTAGCTCATTCAGAATAAAATCTTGAAATGCGGGAAGGTCTTTGGCGACACATTTGAGGATGTAGTCGCTTTCGCCCGATAACATGTAGGCCTCGCGCACCATCGGCCAGCTGAGTACCAAGTTTTCAAAGGCGCGCAGATCAGCTTCCGCCTGGCTATGCAACCCGACAAGCACAAATCCCGTGACATCAAATCCCAGTGCAGGCTCATCGATAAGGGCGGTGTAGCCAGTAATGAGGCCGGCTTGCTCCAAGGCTCTAACACGGCGTAGGCATGGGGGAGGCGACAAACCGACCCGCCCTGCCAGGGCGACATTGGTCAGGTTGCCGTCCAACTGCAATTCTTTGATGATCTTCCAGTCGGTTGCATCAAGACGATGGGGCATTGTGTGCAACTCTTGTCGTGCGCCAAAGCCAATGTTCGCTGGCCTGCTAGTTTACGATATGCAGGACGAACGAGGCTGAACCATCTTCTGATAGCGTTGGTGTCCAAGACTTGCAATGATGACATGGTTGTCAGCTAACATAAACATTACTCATGTAGCCGCGTATATCTCTAACTAGGTTGCAAACCCATGCCATCGGATTCCAATCCACATCGGCTCAAAGACATTGGAGTTGCAAGTTTGGCCGGCCGCAGCTGTTGGATTGTATCTGACGGTAAGGCGGGTCATGAAGCCCAAAGCCTTGGTGTTGCAGACGCGTTGGATCTCAACGTGACGATTAAGCGAATTGATCCCAAGGGACTTCACCGCACGCTGTCTCCGTTTGTTCCGGTTGCACGGCAAGAGCACTTTGGCACCGAAAAGAGCAGCTTCAGCCCTCCATGGCCGGAGGTTTCTATAGGTACCGGTCGTTTGACAGTGCCTTACATGCGCGCGATTAAGCGCCATGCAAAGTCTGGAACCTTCACGGTCATTCTTCTTGATCCCAAAATTGGTGCCGCGACAGCTGATGTTGTTTGGATCCCGGCGCATGACGAGAAGTCTGGTGCGAACATCATTTCAACTTTGACACCGCCACATCGCCACTCGCCATCATCTCTAGCGTTGCTTCGCGATGTGCAACCTCCGTTTGCGTGTCCAATAGGACAAACAAAAGCTGTTGTTTTGCTGGGTGGACCAAATGGTCGCTACAGCTATTCTGAAGCGGCAATCAAACGCTTGGTTGCAGCACTGCGATCGCTCACCAAACTTGGAGTGACACTGCTCGTGACAGCATCACGGCGCACACCCCTCACGTTGGGAACTGCTGTGCGCACAGTGGTCAACGAGAGTGATGGGTATTTTTGGGAAGGATCGGGCGACAATCCGATTGCGTACTTTTATGCACTTGGCGACGTATTTATCGCGCCTGCCGACTCCATTAACATGACAGCAGAGCCCTGCGTCACCGGGCGTCCTGTGTATGTGTTTCATCCCGACGGCGGATCAGAAAAGTTTAACCGCTTCCATCGTGCGTTAGAAAATTACGGGGCCACAAAGTCGCTTCCAGAGCGGTTCGATAAACTCGAAACATGGTCCTATCCGCCGTTGTTTGCTTCTGACACGATTGCGGAAGAAATCGTGCGGCGCTGGTCGAGGCGCACCCGTTAATACGGTCCACAAGCAGGCCACAGCCAAAGCTTGTCGGCGCTGCTGAGATTGGTTAGAAGGCCTAACCTTTCCAAACCTCAGAACCTGGAGATGCGCCACCCATGGCAGCCGCCCATCAGTATGTCTACCACATGCACAAGCTCTCGAAGACGTATCCGGGGGGCAAGCAGGTTCTAAAAAACATCTCTTTGTCGTTCCTGCCTGGTGCAAAAATTGGCGTTGTTGGCCTCAACGGTGCGGGTAAATCAACACTGCTAAAGATCATGGCCGGATTGATGGACGACTATTCCGGTGAGGCGTGGGCGGCCGACGGCATTAAGCTCGGCTATCTCCCACAAGAGCCCGAGCTTGATCTTGAAAAGGATGTCATAGGCAACGCCATGGAAGGTGTTGGAGACCGCAAAGCTATCCTCGACCGGTTTAATGAGATTGCGGCCAACTACTCCGAAGAGACCGCCGATGAAATGACCGAGCTGCAAGATCAAATTGAAGCACTTGGTCTTTGGGATCTAGATGCGCAAGTCGAACAGGCACTTGATGCGTTGCGCTGCCCGCCAGGTGATGCGGATGTCACCACGTTGTCGGGTGGTGAAAAGCGCCGGGTTGCACTTTGTCGTTTGTTGCTCTCAAAACCGGATGTTTTGCTGCTCGATGAGCCAACCAACCACCTTGATGCGGAAACCGTAGCTTGGCTTGAGCGCTACCTCAAAGAATATGCAGGCTGCGTCATCCTTGTTACCCATGATCGCTACTTCCTCGACAACATCACCGACTGGACGTTGGAACTAGACCGCGGCGAGGGCGTGCCGTGGGAGGGTAACTATTCCAGCTGGCTGGAGCAAAAATCCAAACGTCTTGATGTCGAAAAATCACAAGATGATAGACGCCAAAAAGCAATGGCCCGTGAGTTGGAGTGGATCCGCTCGAGTCCCAAGGCGCGCCAAGCTAAGTCAAAGGCGCGTATTACAGCGTATGAAAAATTGGCCGAGCAAGCCGGAAATGACCAAGCTAGCAAATCTTCGTTTCAGATCGCGCCAGGGCCAAGACTTGGCGACATGGTATTAGAAGCTGACAATCTCTCAAAAGGGTTTGGCGACCGGCTGTTGATTGACAACTTATCCTTCACGTTGCCGCCGGGTGGCATTGTTGGTGTCATTGGTCCTAATGGTGCTGGTAAAACAACGCTATTTCGGATGGTCACCGGACAAGAAAAACCTGATTCTGGATCGCTAAAGTTTGGCGACACGGTCAAGCTCTCCTACGTCGATCAAAGTCGTGACCATCTTGATGGGGACAAGACAGTTTGGGAAGAAATTTCCGGCGGTGTTGATGTGATCAAGTTGGGTGTAAAGCGTGAGATGAACTCGCGTGCCTATTGTGGTTGGTTCAACTTCAAAGGGCCCGACCAGC
>JAHZKN010000144.1 GCA_022600335.1 Alphaproteobacteria bacterium | reverse complement strand
TGATCCGCCTGACCCTGACATCATTCTGGGCACAGCTGAGAATGACAGACTCGTTGGCACCTCTGATGCCGACACTTTCGATGGGCTAGCAGGTCATGATCGAATGATCGGCCGCAAGGGAGATGACGTGTTCCTGGGCGGTGCTGGAAGAGACACCATGCGCGGCGGGCGCGGCAACGACACCGCTGACTATTCGCTCTCTGATGCAGGGATCAGCATTTTCTTTTACGGTAGCACCGGTTTTGGATCCGGGGGCGATGCCCAAGGCGATCGCCTGCACTCCATTGAAACAGTCATCGGGTCAGCCTTTGATGATGAAGTCCGCGGCAGCTGGAGCGCAATCACCGCAATCGGCCAAGGTGGTGATGATGTTCTGCGCGGTAGTTTCAAAGGCGATCGCTTAGATGGCGGATCAGGAGCCGATCAACTTACGGGATCATTAGGAAGTGATACGTTTGTCTTTGGTGACAACTATGGCACAGACACCATTACGGACTTTTCTGCTGGTCACGTCAGCTGGTGGTGGAATTGGAACAGAAACGACACAATCGAACTTTCTGTTACAGGCGTGGATAGCTTTACAGACGTCTTAAATCATGCCTCGGAAAACAACGGAAACACCGTGCTGGACTTTGGCAATAACGATGTCCTGACGCTAAAAAATACACGGCTGTCTCAAATTGATGAAAGCGATTTCAGCTTTGTCTAATGTCTGACCTTAGCTGAGATGTCGAAAACGACATCGCATTTGCCTCACCGCTGCGTTACGCTGACCGGATCTGCTGACGACGGTTGGATCAACTATGCGGGTCAAAGCGTATCACCGGTGCGGACGAGCCATCGCGACATCCAGATGGGCGGTTCCGGTTTCTATTGTGTTCACCGCCGGGCTAGTTGCTGGTCCGGAAAGTGCAGCCAAGCGTGCCGCGCCAGCATCTGACAGAACCCAATCCTGTAGTCTTGAGGCAGGGCCACGCCATACAGCGGTGCGCATAAAGGATAGTGAAACGCTTGTCTTGGATGACGGTCGCGTTGTCCGCCTACTCGGGATACTGGCACCAAAACCGCCCTTGACAGCGAAGGACAACGATACTTGGCAACCGGAAGCGAATGCCCGCACAGCACTGCGCAGCTTGGTTGAAGGTATTGAAGTCGCGCTCGCCTTTGATAGCCGGCGCAAAGACCGCTACGGCCGCTTGCTAGCGCATGTGTTCGCTTGGCATGGCGGTCGGCGTTATTGGGTACAAGGAGAGCTGCTTGCCAACGGGCACGCGCGCGCCATCGTTCTGCCAGATAATACCCGGTGTGCAGATGAGTTGTTGGCGCATGAACGTGTAGCACGAGATTCGTCGCGCGGCCTATGGCGTCGTCGTTCCTACCGCATCCTCAAACCAAAACCGGAAAGGTGGCTCCTTCAGAAACGACATAGCTTTCAGATTGTTGAAGGCCGCGTGGCAGCGGTCGCGATCGTTAAAGGAAAGATCTACCTTAACTTTGGCAACAACTGGCGCCGAGACTTTACCGCGTCCCTGCAACGCAAAGCTCTTGTCGGCAGCACCGTGACAGTGGACCGGCTCACAGCCCTAAAGGGGAAACGCGTCCGGGTGCGTGGTTGGATTGAGCGCAACAACGGACCGCTGATCAAGTTGGCGCATCCAGCACTCATCGAGGTGCTCGACGCAAAGCCAATGGTACCAAATGAAGAACACTTCTATCGCACGCCAGAAATGGCAGACACACCAGGTGACAACGGTTCTGATCCAAAAAAAGCGCATAAACGTCGTTTGAAGACGCCGCGAATAAAAAAGCGCCCGGTGCAATTGCCACCGGACGCTTTAGATCTTTGATAGCATTTAAAGCAGGCTTACGCCGCAGATGCTGCTGCCGTTTCACTTTCTTCAGCTAAACGTCGGCCACGGGCGCTTTTGGACAACACCTCAGTGATGCGTTGCACAGCACCACGCTCGTCCAGCTTCTCAACAGCAGCTAGCTCACGTGCCATCCGGTCCAGTGCATCTTCATAGAGCTGGCGCTCAGAATAAGACTGCTCTGGTTGAGCTTCAGACCGATACAAGTCACGCACAACTTCAGCGATAGAAATCAGATCGCCAGAATTGATCTTGGCAATATATTCCTGAGCGCGCCGTGACCACATGGTCCGCTTGACGCGGGCCCGGCCTTTTAGCGTCTCCATAGCTTTTTTGACAAGCTCATCACCTGCCAACTTTCGCATGCCCACACTTTCCAACTTTCCGGTTGGCACGCGCAGCGTCAGTTTTTCTTTTTCAAAATTGATCACGAACAGCTCAAGCGCCATACCGGCGATTTCTTGCTCTTCGATGCCAATGATCTTGCCGACACCGTGAGCTGGATAGACAACGAACTCGTTGATCTTGAATCCATGCTTCTGGTTGGCAGGCTTTTTCTTTTTATCTAACGCAGGTGCAGCAGCCTTTGCCGCAGCTTTCGTCGCGACCGCGGGTTTGACAGCAGACTTTGCAGTTGCCTTGGGAGCTGCCACTGGCTTGGCCTTGGCTTTCGTTTTTGCAGCCTTTGCTGCTGAAGCGGCCGCAATCTTGGCCGCCGCCGCTTTCATCGCTGCTTTCACCGAAGCTTTCTTTGTCGCTGTCGACTTTGCTTTCGCCGCTGTTTTGGCGGCCGCGGTCTTCGCGGCGGTCTTTGTAGCCGGCTTCTTGGCAACAGCCTTAGCTTTGGCCTTCGCTGCGGGCTTGCTCACAGCTTTCTTTGTCGATGTTTTTGCTGCTGAGGACGCCTTGGTAGCCTTCGCCTTGGTGGCCTTGGTCGCCGCAGCTTTCTTAGCTGCAGCCGATCCCGACCTGGCAGCCGACTTTGCCGAGCCAGCCGACCGCGTCGTGGTCGCTTTGCGGGCTGACGATTTGGTCGCACTCCGCTTAGCCGCCGCCGCTTTGCCGGTGACCTTCTTGGCCGCCGTTTTTGCCTTTTGCTTCTTCTCAGCCATTTATGTTTCGTCCCACTCTAACTAAGTTACGCGTGCCGCCACATGCCCGCGGCACCAACACACCCCCACGAGGAGGCTTTCGTCACAAATCAGCCCGGCACGGAAGGAGGCCCCCCGTTCCAGGCATTTCCGGCTGGCGCACGGGCTCGACCGACATTGCTCCGGTTCGCACCCTTTCACCATCTGTCAGTGGACTAGTTGCGCCTCTGTTTGCCCTATCGCCTTGTATCGATAGTTATTTCGCAACCTGATCTCCGCAGTTGCCACGTCTCAAGATCAATCAAGACCTAATGAGACCTCGGAGATGTTTCGCTTCGCCCATGTAACTTCTATGTAACACAATCTTCATGAAATATAAAGGGGGGTTACCAGTTAAAGGTGTCGCAGGGCTTAAAGAATAACATTAACTTTGCATGTATTCAGGTTGGAAAACCGGGAGATCTATTGAGGAGATCTAGAATAGACTAAGTATAAATTTCTTAATCGCCTTCACCGGGCTCTGCTGAAAAATATTTTTCAAATTTATTCTTGGTATCTTTGTGATCATCTGCATCCGCTGGAGCGGCTTTCTTCGCAGTTATATTGGGCCACTTCTCCGAATAGTCTCGATTGAGGTCCAACCATCGATCCGCGCCTGGCTCAGTGTCCGGTTTAATCGCCTCGACCGGACATTCCGGCTCACACACGCCGCAGTCGATGCATTCATCAGGGTGTATGACCAACATGTTGTCGCCTTCGTAGAAGCAGTCGACCGGGCAGACTTCGACGCAATCGGTGTATTTGCACTTTATGCAGTTCTCATTGACGATGTAGGTCATATTTTTTGCAGTCCAATTCTTTCAACTTTTCGGGTCCGCTTCCCTGCGAACCTTTCGATCGCCGATTTGACGGCACACAAGCGGACCTAAGTCGCGTTCGCAAGCCCCATTCCAGGCACAAGATCTCGTTGCTAGCCTCGGCTCCGCCAGCGGTCGATCAACCGTCGATCCCGCTTCGTCGGCCGCCCCATCCCGGGAGCTCGGGCACCAAAAGCCGAATCGCACCGTCGCTGTCCGATCTCAGAGATGGGGGTGTCTGGCGGCGGTGTCAAATCCTCATAAAGACCCATGGCCTCTGGGGCCGGTCCACGCCGCGAGCCGATTTCGACGACCTTAATGACCCGTACGCGGCGTCCAATGGCAGACGTAATCACGTCGCCGGGGCGCACAACAGCGCTTGGTTTGGTAATTTTGACGCGGTTGATACGAATGCGCCCGGAAGAGACAAATCCGGCAGCTAAAGTCCGCGTCTTGGCGATGCGAGCAAACCACAGCCATTTGTCGATCCGCTGGACCCTATCGCTCATAGCCACCCTGAAATCTCGATTGATCGCGTTTTGGGTCCAAAGAAGATCTGATGCGCGAAAAAGCGCTAGCTTCCTTTGCGGCTCTTTTCAAGCTCAGCGCGCAGGCCGGAGAGCGCCGCAAACGGCGAACTCGCATCAGATGTCTCAGATCTCGGTGGAGCAGAGTGATGCACCTTTGGACCCTTACTCCGTGGGCTCGATTTACCAGATCGCGGTTTGCCGCGGTGGGGCTTTCCATCGTGTTGCTTACCGTGCTGCGATTTGCCATGCGGCAAGCCATTCCGCTGTGCTCCATCGCGATTTGGCTTGCTGGCGCGACGATCAACGCTTTTACGTCCCTCATCTGTTTTTCTGGACCGTTCGGAGGCCGTGGTGTCAGCGGCGTTGTTAGCTGATCCTTTGCCGTCACCACCTCCCTGACGTGCATGCCCCGTACGACGACGCGGACGATGACGGCGCACCGGGCGCCACACATCTTCAAAATCATCGTCTTTGGCATCTGGTGCGGAGCGCTCTGCGTTTGGTGCACTGGATTCCGCAGCAGCTTGGCTCTCGGTGCCATCCGGTTCTGGTTCTACAGATGTCTCCAGGCTCGCTGCTGACGTGTCCGGTGCCACAGTCGGCATGGCCTCTGTTACCGTGGCTGGCGCTGTGGCACCGCCTTCAGACATTTGTGACACATCGGTTTTGAGTTCCGCGGTCACACTGTTTTGATCTGGTTTGGATTCTTGTGCGAGTGGCACGTTGGACTTCGGCCGGCGCTCCGACTCAAAGCCAAGCGCTCTCAATGTTGCCCCTAGCTCCTCGGCTGAACAGCCGAGGATCGACATCATATCTGGCGTAGCAGTAAAGCCGCCATCCCCGCTGGCACCGTTTGGCGGTGCCTCCTGAGAGTCCGATTTCTGACGCCAGGCGACCAAAGGTCGAATGAGATCCGCCAGCCGCTCAAGGATATCGATGCGCAGCGCCCGCGGTCCACAGACGTGATACCCATATGCGCGATAGTACGCCTCGGGTATCACAGTATCAGCGGCAACCGATGTCAGTCCCGCACGCGGCAACTTCGGCAACGCGCGACGATCAAGCTTCGTCTCGCCAGAGTTTTTCAACATCCAGAGCACACTTGTAAGATGCGCTGGAGCTGGCTTGAGCAGGACTGGAAAGTAAATGTTGAAGGCGCCGAAACGAACACCGTGCTTACGCAATTGCGCCCGCGCTTTTTGATCTAAGTTCTTAATCTCACTGGCCACGTCTTCACGGCGCAGTGTGCCCAGACCCTCTCGCAATTGAAAAGCAACACCTTTCGCCAGCCCATCTATGTCATCGGCTGTAGAGGCAGCGATTAAGGGCTTAAGCTTGTCGTTTATTGTTTCGTTCAACCAAGTCTCCAGCCGCGCTTTAATTTTGTCGCGTTCCGCAGCTGACAGATGTTCATCGCACAAAATGGTCATAGAGGGCTTGAGTGGATCTTCACCTCTCTCCAGCTGCGCAATTGACTCGCTGCGCCATAGAATACTGCCATTTTGATCAAGCGAAAAAGCGTCTGACGGAGCCGCCACGACCCGGCGCACACGTAGTGCAAGCTCTCGCGACAACACCTGAGCCGCCGCTCCACGTGCTGTGCGGCCGTGAATATCATCGGTTTGGCCTTCCGGATGGAAGCAAAAACCTTGCAATCGCCCAACCGGATGGTTTTCAACGAGGATAGATCCATCTTCGCCGATCTCGGCTGAAAGTTCGGCTTTGTCACGCATGCCGCGCATCAGTGCGCTGGTGCGCTCATCCACAAAACGCTGCGTCAGCCGTTCATGCAACGCGTCTGACAGCCGGTCCTCGATGTCACGCGTCCGGCCCTGCCAGTGTGCCGGATCTTTGAGCCACGCTGTGCGATTGGAAACATAGGTCCAGGTTCTGATGTGGGCGAGCCGCGTTGATAATGTGTCGATGTCCCCATCGACGCGGTCGGAGAACGCAACTTGCTCGGCAAACCAGTCTTCAGGAACAACTTCCGTCTCACCGGTGATAAACTTAAAAATTTGGCCAACAAGTTCAGCGTGATTTTGATGCGAAATCTTCCGATAATCGGGGATCTGGCAAACATCCCATAGCTTGTCGACTGCGCCAGGCTCTGAAGCCAGCACAAGTATTTCTTCATCACGAGACAGCGCCTCCAGCGCCAATTCATCGTCCGCCGATCGCGCGCGAGCCAGGCGAGCTTCGGTTGGCGCCTCACGCAAACTGTCTTTGAGTTTTGTGAGACTTGAAAAATCAAGAAAACGATTGCGCCACTGCAGCATGCGCACGCTATCAAATGCGTGCGATTCAAGTCTTTCTACCAACTCCGGATCGAGCGTTGGACAATCACCTGTAACGCCAAATGTTCCATCGTTCATATGTCGCCCAGCACGGCCGGCAATCTGGCCAAGTTCCGCGGGCAGTAAATCGCGGTGCTGCGCACCGTCAAACTTGCGCAACGATGAGAATGCGACATGGTCGACGTCCAAGTTGAGCCCCATACCGATGGCATCTGTTGCCACCAAGAAGTCAACTTCCCCCGATTGATATAGGTCGACCTGTGCATTGCGCGTTCTTGGGGACAACGCACCGAGTACAACGGCCGTGCCGCCACGTTGTCTCCGGATCAGTTCGGCAATGGCATAAACTTCACTCGCAGAAAACGCAATGACCGCGGAGCGCGCAGGAATGCGCGTGATCTTTTTTTGTCCACTGTAGTTGAGCTGCGAGAGACGCGGTCTGGAAACAAAGTTCGCTCCGGGAATCAAATCACTGATCGCATCGTGCATGGTTTGCGCACCAAGCAGCAAGGTTTCGGATTTTCCCCGTGCATGTAAAATGCGGTCCGTGAAGACGTGGCCTCGATCAGGATCGCCTGCCAACTGAACTTCATCAACGGCAACAAACTCAACATCAAGATCGGTTGGCATTGCTTCTACTGTTGCAACCCAGTAGCGCGCCTTGTCCGGCTTGATCTTTTCTTCGCCTGTAACCAGGGCAACGTGCTCAGCACCGATTTTGCCAGCGATCTTGTCGTAGACTTCGCGCGCAAGCAATCTCAACGGCAGCCCGATGATGCCACTGTCATGGCCGATCATCCGTTCAATCGCCAGGTGAGTCTTGCCGGTGTTGGTTGGCCCGAGAACGGCCGTAATATTGCGGATGCGCGATTCCATATCGCCCGCCATCGCGAGAACACTCCTCAATCCAACCGCAGTCGTCTGCGATTGCTTGTGACCATGGTCATGGCATTGCATTGGTGGGGGCTAAGATCAAGCTTTTCATGACGGATTAGCATCTTGCCTTCAGTACGCAAAAACGAATGCCACTGTGTACGCAAACCGCAACGCCACCGCCACACAAAAAACGGTCAGCTGCACGCTGACCGTTTTCAATTTGCAAATGCGATTTTGTCGTATCTCTGGCTCATTTTTGCGCTGAAGCAATGCGGGAACGGCTTGGGCTCCCCGAGAGCTTGCGTAGATCAAGGCGCGCTGTACCAATCACTGTGGGTAACGTCAGGCGATAGGGCACCAAAACGCTGCCGCGATTGACGGGGCGAAACGCAATTTCGATGTTGTTCTCAGCTGCGTACTTTTGTGTGTCCTTATTAGCGACATAACCACCAAGAGGTTTGTACTTGATCTGACAAACAATGCCCCGTTGGCGTTTGTGCGTGCTATGTCCCGCTGGTAAAGCCTCGTGCCGGCGAAATTTGAACGTCAAATTAAACCGCTGCTTGCCATCAAATATTGGCAGTGTTCGCCCACACGGCGCGGCTGAATGTGCATGCGAGAGCGA
>JAHZKN010000143.1 GCA_022600335.1 Alphaproteobacteria bacterium | reverse complement strand
GCATGCGCTGGGTGGTCCTGGATCGCTGTTAGACTTTGTATCGCAGAAGCCAGAGACTCTGTCCGTGTTCGCCGCGACCTTCCCGTCGGCGCAGATCACTGTGCCGTATGAGAGTACGACAAAGCTGATTGATGCCGGTGTTTCAGTTGTGAAGGATTTGCCGCCACATGTCGTTTATGTGCTGGCGGTGCTGACGTTAGCGGCTGGTGCAACAGGCGACGTGCTTGTTGCCAAGCTTAAGGCGTGGTTGTTTTAGGTGCGCGCACGTTTGCGGCAAACGTTCTGTTCCCGTGCCATAAGGCCTCACGCGGTTGCCAGTTGGCCTTCAATGACATAGCGCAGCAGCGCGACAACTTGTGACGGTGTTTGCGCCACCGCGAGAGCTGCTGCGTCGACTTCCTTCAACGCGTGGGTGTGCTCTTCTGGGTGGAGAATAATCAGCGGCGTGTTGAGAGCGGCTGCGTAACCGGCATCAAAGGCTGCGTTCCATTGGCGATATTTGTCGCCGAAGCGCACAACTACGATATCGGCATTTTCAATCAGCGTGCGTGTGCGGATGGCGTTGACCTTGGCCCCTTTGTGATCCTTCCAGACGTTCTTTTCTTCGCTGCCTAAGATTGCAACGCCGCAGTCATCTGAAGCTTCATGATTGGTCACCGGTGCAGAGAACGTTACCGGCAAGCCGGCTGCGCGTGCGCCGGTTTCAATCTGTTGGCGCCAATCGGTGTGGATCTCGCCCGATAGATAAATACTCCAGGTGTCCATGCGGTCGATCCTTTTATTTCAGTTTGTAGAGGGAGTGGGGCATGCGTGCTGGCGCTGCCTGCCACATGGTGGCCTTGCCACGTGGTGGCGCTGCCAAATGTGAGCCCGTCTCTTATCGGAAAGGAGGGTTGGTCGGAAAGGGGGATTGGAAATCAACTTGACCTGAGCAGTGAGAGGTATTAGAACAAAATAGGAACACTGTAGCCGGATGGTGCCCGCGTGAAGCCGCCTACCAATGGGGCGGAGACATCATTAAAACAAGGATTTTCATGGGCTTAGAGTCACATGTAACGGCTGATGATCAGGCTTCAACAGCCGCGCGCAGCGTGGTTCGGCGGCGCTCCAATACGCCTGCCGCTTTGGCGGCATTGAAACGTCAAATCCAGCTTCTGGATGGGACGGCGGCGCTGCGCTTAGAGCCCGATCCAGCCACGCTGCGCGCGCCAACTCTGTCAGAGAGATCTGCGTTTTGGCAGTTTTCTGTTGCAGAGGTTGATCAGGCCCTTGGTCCTGCTGGGCTTAAGCTTTGTGGTGTGCATGAAGTGGTGCCAGACGCGCAAGATGACATGGCCGCCGCGCATGGGTTTATTCTGGCTTTGCTGCAGCAGTATCCTTTGCACACGGCGGACACACATAACGCGGCATCACACAACACAGGCACAGTAGATGTGGATGGCATGCGCGCATCTCCTGCCGCGCGAAGCCGTGCTCCCATTCTTTATTGTCAAAGTCATGCGGTCGCGCGCGAGTTTGGTGTGCTCAGTGGTGCTGGGCTGACAGCGTTTGGTTGGCAGCGTGAACAGTTCGTGTTGGCGGCCAGCATCCGCGATGGCGATACGCTATGGGCGATGGAGGAAGGGGCACGGTCTGGTGCGCTCAGGGCCGTGATTGGCAGCGTTGGGCGGGCGTCTTTCAAACAGACACAACGGCTCAATCGCGCCGGCCTTGAAGGCGGTGTGCCAGTTTTTCTACTGCGCCTGCCAGGATCACAAGCTCCAGGTGCGGTGATGTCGCGGTGGCGTATTCGCCGTGTGCCGGGTCACAGCGATGCATACGACGCCCAGGCCCCTGGACGGTTAGCATGGCGCATTAATTTGGATCGCTGTCGTGGGGGACGGCGTGGCACATGGTGTTTGGAGTGGTCGCATGAAACGTATCGTTTCGATTTGGTTCCCCCATTTTCCACTCGATAGATTAAAGCGCCAGGTGCGGGTAGAGCATCCCGGACAGGCAGCTCGGTTTGTCGATGAAACGTTACCCTTTGCGCTGGTGGTGAAAGACAACCAGGCCTTGCATGTTGGCGCTGCCAACCAGGCTGCGCGTCAGGGGGGTGTTGCGGCGGGCATGGCGTTGGCAGATGCGTTTGCACTATTGCCAGGCTTGCAAACACGTCCTTTGCACAGCGCGCGCGATGCCGCCGTTCTGAAACGGTTGGCACGTTGGTGTGTCGCCTATGCGCCGTGGACAACGGTTGATGGCAAAGATGGGTTGCTGCTTGATATTACCGGCACGGCGCGCGTGTTTGGTGGTGAAGATGTGTTGTTGCGTCGCCTGACAACACGTCTGCGCGGGGCTGGCTTTACAACGCATATAGGTGTCGCCCCAACGCCGGGTGCGGCTTGGGCATTGGCGCGGTTTGGGATGTCCAAAGATGGTGCTGATGCTGCTGTTTTTCACGGGGGCAATGCCGCGTTGCCGGCAGTACTCGGTCCCCTTCCGATTGAAGCCTTGCGCGTGACCCCGCAAGATGCGCGCACGCTCAGACGTTTGGGACTTTTAACGATCGCGGATGTTAAGGCCTTGCCGCGTGTCAGCTTGGCACGGCGGTTTTCATCGTCTGCAGGGGCGGCAACAGTGGTGACCCGTCTGGATCAAATGTTTGCCCAACAGGCCGAGCCCATTTCTCCGCTGGCGCCGGCGCAGATCTTTCAAGCGCGCACAGCCTTTTCTGAGCCTGTATTGGATCCACAAAGCTTCGCCCTTCATCTGACAGATCTACTGCAGCGTTTATGTCAGGATTTGGCTTTGGCGGATCAAGGGGGGCGGGCTTTGACACTCGTGGCCTGCCGATGTGATGCCAGCAGGCATCAAATTACAATTCAAACAGCGCGCGCATCTGCCGATGCCGCCCACCTGGCAAAGTTATTTGAGCATAAGCTGCCAGAGTTGGACCCAGGCTTTGGCATTGACGCTCTTGTCCTTATGGCAACGCGTACAGAGCCGTTGGCACCTGAGCAATCAGATCTGAAAGAGCCAGACCTAAAGAACCAAGTGCGTGGCCTCCATTCGAATACGCACAGCAATGCGGTTGCGCAGTTGATGGATCGATTGAGCAATCGGCTTGGCGCGGAGCATGTATTTCAGCTGAAAGCCTGCGCAAGTCATTGGCCGGAATATGCAGAAAGGGGCCAGGCCGCAGGGGAGGTGCCGGCAAAGTCTGCTGTCCGCGCGTCTGTCAACACATTCGTTGATGCAATGGAGTGTCCTAGCCTGCCACCACGCCCGCTGCGGATTTTGACGCCGCCTGAAGTGATCGATGTGGAAAAATGTTTGCCGGATTGCGCCCCAACGCACTTTCGTTGGCGCCGTGTGCGCCATCATGTGGTGCGCGCTAGTGGGCCGGAACGCATTTTACCGGAGTGGTGGCGCGATGGTGAGCGGCAAACGGCCGCGCGTGATTACTACGATGTTGAAGATGGTGCCGGCCGCAGGTTTTGGATTTTTCGCAACCATCCTGTGCAGCGCGAAGAGCTCGCAGACACAGACCAGGCGCGCCGCGACCACGTAGACGCAGATCACCGACATAGAGATCAGTGGCGGTTGCATGGAGTGTTTGCATGAGCGGCTATGCAGAACTGCACGTCACCAGTAATTTTAGTTTTCTGAGAGGCGCCTCACACCCAGATGAATTGGTGCACGCGGCCAAGGCGCAGGGTTTGCGCGCTTTAGCGCTCACCGATCGCAATTCGCTTGCTGGCGTTGTGCGTGCCCACAGTGCAGCCAAAGCAGAAGGTTTGCGCTTTGTTGTTGGCTGCCGGCTTGATTTGCAGGATGGCCCAAGCCTGCTCTGTTATCCCAAAGATCGGGCGGCGTATGGACAACTCTGTCAGTTGTTGACGCTTGGTAAGCGGCGGGCGAAAAAGGGGGGGTGCGAACTTTTTCTACGAGATGTGTATGCGCACAGTGCCGGGCAGATATTTATTGTTGTGCCACCTGAGGTCTTGGATGCTTCTTTTGCTGAGCAACTGACAGAACTGCATGGTGCCCTGCCGGGCCCCCTTTATTTGGCCGCGCATCATTTTTATTCCGGCGATGATCGCCGTCGTTTGGCTCAGCTGGCTGCACTTGCCAAGCAGAAAAGCGTGCATCTCGTTGCGTGCAATGACGTGCTCTACCATCACCGCAGCCGGCGGGAATTGCAGGATGTAGTGACCTGTGTCCGCGAGAAATGTCGTATTGAACAGGCAGGATTTCACCTCCTCAAAAATGCCGAGCGCCATATCAAAAGCCCGGCTCAGATGGCGCGGTTGTTTGCTGGTTTTGAGGAGGCGTTGGTCAGCACAGAGGAGATTGTCGCTGAGTGCTCGTTTTCACTTGATGAACTACGCTATGAATATCCCGATGAACCGGTGCCAGAGGGCAAGACCCCGCAAGGCCACCTTGAAGATCTGACTTGGGCTGGTGCCCATGAGCGCTATCCGGCAGGCATTCCGGCTGCGATTCTCAAAACGTTACAAAAAGAATTGGCGTTGATCGCTCAGCTCAACTACGCGTCTTATTTTCTGACCGTGCATGACATTGTCGCCTATGCCCGCACACGTCAGCCTGACAAAGGCCGCGAGGATGCAATTTTGTGTCAAGGACGCGGGTCGGCTGCTAATTCAGCCGTATGTTATTGCCTCGGCGTCACTTCGGTTGATCCAACAGAGATTGATCTCTTGTTTGAGCGATTTATGTCGCCGGAACGCAATGAACCGCCAGACATTGATATTGATTTTGAACATGAGCGGCGTGAAGAGGTCATTCAATACATTTATCAGCGCTATGGCCGCGCGCGGGCGGGCATAGCCGCCACGGTGATCACCTATCGCTCGCGCAGTGCGGTGCGTGATGTTGGTAAGGTGATGGGGCTGAGCGAAGATGTAACATCGGCTTTGGCAGGTACGGTTTGGGGATCGGGTAAGGATGCTTTGCCTGATAAGCGCTTGCGTGAGGTGGGTCTTGATCCATCCGATCCACGCTTGAAACGCACGATTGCCCTGACACGGGCGTTGATTGGATTTCCGCGCCACTTGTCCCAACACGTTGGTGGCTTTGTTCTCACACGCAAAGCACTTTCAGAGACGGTGCCGATTGGTAACGCGGCGATGGCCGATCGCACATTTATTGAGTGGGACAAAGACGACATTGATGCATTGGGCATCTTAAAAGTCGATGTGTTGAGTCTTGGAATGTTGACCTGCATTCGCAAAGGCTTTGATCTACTTGCCAACCATTATGACCTCAAGCACACGCTGGCCAGTGTGCCGGCAGACGACACAGCCGTATATGATATGATCTCTAAGGCCGATACCGTTGGGGTGTTTCAAATTGAAAGCCGGGCGCAGATGAGCATGCTGCCGCGCCTGAAGCCAAAGAACTTTTATGATCTGGTGATTGAAATTGCCATTGTCCGTCCAGGCCCCATTCAAGGCGACATGGTGCATCCGTATTTGCGCCGCCGCGGTGGTAAGGAAGAGGTTAGCTTTCCATCTCCAAGCCCAGAACATGGGCCCCCAGATGAATTGAAAAAGGTGTTGGGGAAAACACTTGGAGTGCCGCTGTTTCAAGAGCAAGCCATGCGTCTTGCGATGGTGGCGGCGAATTTTACCGCCGATGAACTCAATGGTTTGCGCCATGCTATGGCAACATTCCGTCGCCGCGGTACCATTGACACGTTTGAAGACAAGATGGTCAAACGCATGACTGCGCGAGGCTATGAGGAGACGTTTGCTCGGCGCTGTTTTGATCAAATCAAGGGATTTGGGGAATACGGCTTTCCGGAAAGTCATTCGGCAAGTTTTGCACTTCTGGCCTATGTCTCAAGCTGGATTAAATGCCACTACCCGGATGTGTTTGCCTGTGCGTTGTTGAATGCGCAGCCGATGGGCTTTTATGCACCGGCCCAGATTGTGCGCGATGCGCGCGACCACGGCGTTGAAGTGCGCCCCGTTGATGTCAACTTCAGTGATTGGGACAGTACGCTTGAGGCAACAGGCGGAGCGCGCCATGCTCTGCGCCTGGGTTTACGCCAAATTGATGGCCTTGGCCAAGCGGCAGCAGAAACAATCGTTGCCGCGCGTGGCAATGGCTATCATGATTTGCGTGAGTTTCATGTCCGCACGCGTGTGTCACGTAGGGTTTTAGAAACGCTGTCGGAGGCAGATTGTTTCCGCTCTCTTGGAGCAGATCGCCGACAGGCATTGTGGCAGGTCAAGGGTCTCAGTCCACATCAATCTCTGCCCTTGTTTGCACATGCAGAAACACCCGATGTTGGAGCTGAAGAGCCTGTGGCTTTGCCTGAGATGAGCGTGCCTGAGCACGTGATTGCAGATTAT
>JAHZKN010000142.1 GCA_022600335.1 Alphaproteobacteria bacterium | reverse complement strand
GGCTCTTGTTGTGATTGCAGCGTATGTCTTTGTTTCCCACATGGCGGGCTGAATTTTGCAGCGCAGCGGGAGATCTGCGTCTTGCGCTGGGCTTTGAAAAGATGATCAAACAACGATGGTGAAGCTCAACAAAATTTACACAAAAACCGGTGACCAAGGGACGACGGGACTTGGCACTGGAGACCGTGTTGCAAAGCATAATGCACGCATTGCCGCCTACGGCACGGTCGATGAGACCAATGCTGCAGTGGGCTTGGCTCGAACTGAACTGCCGACCGAATGGACGGACCTCGACCAACAACTCATGCGGATCCAAAATGATCTGTTTGATCTTGGCGCGGATCTTTGTGTGCCTGACACTGGAGCAGAACTGGAATTTGATCCACTGCGTATCACGGACGCACAAGTCGCGCGGCTGGAAGACGAGCTTGATGTTATGAACAGCAAGCTTGAACCACTAAAGTCTTTCATTTTGCCCGCCGGCCATCGCGCTGCCGCGGCGCTACATTTGGCGCGCACTGTTAGTCGGCGTGCAGAACGCGAAATGACCTTGCTTGCAGCGGATGTCAGTGAGGTTGTAAGTGCGCCCGCGCTCAAATATATCAATCGCTTATCGGACTATCTTTTCGTTGCCGCGCGGGTCGCGAACGACTACGGAAAGAACGATGTTTTGTGGGTTCCTGGTGCAACCAGGGATTCGGGATGAAGCTCTTTATTGACCGAGGAACCTGCTGATGTTTGTACCACTGCGTGACGACAATTCCCTGAAATCAATCCAATTTCAATACATGACTGTGCTTTTGATTGCCATCAACGTGGCCGTCTTTGCTCTCGAAACAACGGGCATGACTGACACGATGATTGCAAGCTTTGCTGTTGTGCCGAGGGAACTCTTCGCCGTGAATGTATTTGGCAGCGGCATAACGCCGGTGGCAGTTGATGGCGTGGCGCAAAGCATAGCAGTCCCAGAACGGCTCACGCTCTTGTCGTACATGTTTTTTCACGGTGACATTTTTCATCTCGGCGGCAACATGCTGTTCTTGTGGGTGTTTGGTGACAATGTTGAAGACGCGGTTGGTCACCTCAAATTCTTGTTCTTCTATTTGGCGTGTGGCGTGATTGCAGCAATCGTTCATGCGCTTATTGCTGCCAATTCTAGCATTCCATTGATCGGTGCCAGTGGTGCCGTCGCGGGTGTAATTGCAGCCTACCTAATGCTGCACCCACGCGTGAAGGTCTGGGTGTTGGTGTTCAAGGCGATACCGATGCAGATTTCAGCGCTGTTTGCACTTGGTGCCTGGATTGCCTGGCAGATTGTCATGGTGGTGGTGCCGCAGGTTGGACCAGTTGCCTGGTGGGCGCATATTGGGGGATTGCTCGCCGGTGCTCTGTTGATCATTCTCCTACGCCGCCCTGGCGTTAAGTTGTTCGATCAAGGGCTGAAAACGGCTTAGTATCAGATCAGAATGTCCCGTCTGAATTCAATCGGACCACCCTCTCGTCCCGCCGGACCGCAGCTGCTGATCCCGTCCTCAGGTTGTGAAACCATGTAGCAAGCGTTGGATGCGGCGCTGGCAATGATTGACTTGAGAAAAACCGGCCCGTAGTTTGTTTTTCGCAAGTGCGAATAAAGACGCGCACCACCCACACAAGTTGACCGCAGCGATGCGCGTTTTTGTGGGTGGCGCTGCACAATCTCTGGTCTCGATCAGGGCGGCGCGGTTGGATGCTGTTGGGCTTGAGCGACGGAGGGGAGCCTCGCGAAATGAAACTATTGGTTGCCGTCAAACGAGTGGTCGACTACGCGGTGAAAATCCGTGTGAAAAGCGATGGCTCTGGCGTTGAGCTACAAAACGTCAAAATGTCGATGAATCCGTTTGACGAAATTGCGGTGGAAGAAGCCGTCAGAATCAAAGAAGCGGGCAGTGCCGACGAAGTTGTCGTGGTTTCGATCGGACCAGCTAAGGCACAAGACACCATTCGCACAGCACTCGCCTATGGTGCGGATCGCGGCATTCATATTGCGACCGATGATGCGCTCGTAGAGCCGCTAGCCGTTGCCAAGTTGCTGAAGGCGGTGGTTGACGAAGAAAAACCCGGGGCAGTTATTCTTGGCAAACAAGCCATTGATGACGATTGCAACCAAACCGGTCAGATGTTGGCGGCTCTTTTAGGATGGCCGCAGGGAACGTTTGCCTCAAAGGTTGTCCTTTCCGACGGCAAAGTTGACGTGACGCGTGAAATTGATGGCGGTCTTGAGACCGTCAAACTCAATTTACCAGCGGTAGTTACAACGGATTTACGACTCAACGAGCCCCGCTATCCGTCCCTGCCCAACATTATGAAAGCCAAGAAAAAGCCATTGGATGCCAAGAAGCCGGACGACTATGGAGTCGACATCACGCCGCGCTTGAAGGCTATCGAGGTGAGAGAGCCAGCATCACGTGAAGCAGGGGTCATGGTCGAAAGTGTCGCTGAGCTTGTCGAAAAACTTAAAAACGAAGCAGGAGTACTATCATGACCATTTTGCTCCTTGCTGATCACACAAACGAAGCGCTGGCAGATGCGACGGGTAAGGCCGTCGCTGCGGCAAAAGAAATTGGTGGCGATATCACTGTTTTGGTGGCCGGGCACAACTGCCGCCCGGCAGCTGAGGCGGCTTCTAAACTTGAAGGTGTCGCAAAAGTCCTCATTGCCGATGCACCGCAGTTTGCCCATGGATTGGCAGAAGAGGTTGCTCCGCTGCTGGTGTCATTGGCGGGGTCGTACAAAGTGATCCTGGTGGCGGCC
>JAHZKN010000141.1 GCA_022600335.1 Alphaproteobacteria bacterium | reverse complement strand
TAGCTTTCGGCAAAGGTTTCAATGACAGCTTCAGCAAACCGCTTTTCATAGTCCAGTACATAGTGCGGGATGCCAAGAACGTGTGCCACGTTGCGCGCATCTTGAATGTCCTGGCCGGCACAGCACGCGCCTTTGCGCCCTGACGCCTCGCCGTTGTCGTAGAGCTGCAGCGTAATTCCAATCACATCGTGACCGGCGTGGTGCAGCAAGGCAGCTGCAACTGATGAGTCAACACCACCTGACATCGCGACTATGATGCGCTGGCGTCCCAACCGGTCAGCTGAGTATGTCGCAACGAGCCGCTCAGCGGTTTCGTTGTTGTGCCAATTTGCAACGGTCTCAGAGGGCGTTACCAAAATCAAGCCTTCGCGCATGAGTAGAGCCGCGCCATTCCATTCGGTTTGACGTGTCTGATCCTAATCCGAAGCCGGTAGCCAAAGTGGCTGGCCCGGTAGAATTGGAATAGAGCCCGGAAAATAGTGCGCCTTAGGCCCCAAGCGCAAGGCGTTGACACCGTTTCGGCCAAAAAATTGCATGGAATTCTCCGGATGCTTCGAAGTGGCACGATTGCCGCTCTCAAAGCCGCTATGTGCACCGTTTTTCGTTAACGAGGAGCCGTGCCCTGCCAACCTTGGGGCAGCGCTTTATGCATTGTTTACTCAATGACTTAGCGCAGTTTTAAGAGTGATCGGTTAGGCTCTGTGTCAGCTCAGGGAGAGTGTAATAAGTACCATGAACGAACAACACATGAGAGGGCGCGTTCGCTACGTCATCGGGCCGGATGGTAGTCCGTTAACGTTGGCCGACTTGCCACCAACAGATACCAAGCGTTGGGTGATCCGTCGCAAAGCGGAAGTCGTTGCAGCGGTGCGTGGGGGGCTTTTGAGCATTGATGAAGCCTGTTCACGCTACAAGCTGACAGTTGACGAGTTCCTGTCGTGGCAGAGATCCATTGATCGCCATGGCTTACCCGGCCTGCGCGCCACCCGCGTGCAAGAGTATCGCAGCAACTAAAGCCGCTAGGCTCTTGGCTTCGTGATCCACACCTCCACCATAGGTTGGAGGTGTGTTTTGCTTTGACCTCAGCCTGCAATGTTCAGCCTGAGTATTCGGGTAGGTACCCCCCGATGACCTGGTATCTAGGATATTGGGTATCCACGGCTTAGCGTATCGCGCGACAAAGCGACTAATCGTTGGCTTTTAGCCCTACTTGCGTTTGGCTTTTCTTTGTCGCCTTTGCAGGTGCTTGAGTATCCCATCCCGCCGCGACAGGTTTTGCGACACACCCCTCTTGGCCACTGGCCCAGCGACGCGCATCTTGTGCCATCTCTGATCCGCGTGGCTCCTCCATTTTAGCATTTTGGATCTCAAGGCGTGCCGTTTTCCCCTCAGGCACGATGTCGACGGCGTAGGCGCGCACGCCGCGTTTGTCCTTCCGGCTGGCATCGAGTTTATGAATAAGGATGCGGGCTTGGCCGCCTTTCGACGGAGGATTGGCCACGGCGTGATAGACATGGGTGCCCTTCAAGGGCCCATGGGCGCCAAACCAACAGGTAACCGCACCCCGAGCAATGCGGGTGTAAACCTCCGTTGGAGAGCCTCGGATGGCTGGTGGTGACGTGCCAAGTTCTGGCAAAGTCAGCGTAGGTAAGGCGGTTTGAGCCGCCTCTAACGCATCGCTGCCGGGTGTGACATCAGACGCGCAGCCGCCGTGGGCCACGGCGCACATGACAATGCCAACGAATTTGATGCATCTCCAGACCATGGACTGGCCTTATCCCATCGTCCCAAGGCGGCGTTGCGGCGGCCCCAGATCAAACGCGTCCTGACACAGCGCTTTGATCGAGCCACAATCCCAGTGCCTCAGAGGCCTGCGATATAAAGCCTGAACATATAGCGAGGCGACTGAGCTCCCAAGCGATCTGGCTCACTGGCATGGCAATGCGGCAAAGGCAAGAACTGAGGCGTGCAGGTCTGTTGGCCATTTCGTTGGCGCAAAAAAAGCCCAAACCGCCAAGGGCAATTCGGGCTTTGAATTCAATACCTTTTTGACTGGGTGCGGGGAGCGGGTGGTTCGACTTAAACCTGAAAGACTTAGGCTGTGATGCCCGGGCCACGCTCACGATTGCGCTGCACCATATTCATGCCGCTATGCTCTGCCGTGCCAGCTGCTTTATCGGCCTGTTCCAGCGCGTCATCACGATCTTTAACGGCCGCTTCAAGCTTTTCCTTCAAGCCAGCAATTGAGGCCTCAAGGTTCTGCAGCCGCTGGCCGGCAGACTTAGCGAATGTAGAATACGAGAAGTGCTTGGGATCACGGACCCCGGTGCGGTCTTCTTCGGCTTGGATCTGGCGTTCGAGGTCCAGCGCCATGGCTTCAAAGTCATGGATCATGGATTCTAAGTCAGAGACATTGCGAGATTTCTCATCTGCCTCAAACCGCTTCAAACGCAGTGCTGTTTCACGCGACTTCATCTGTTCGATACCCCTTAACTCAATTTCGAACTGGTCCCCTGGCAGTAACAAGAAGCGTGCCAAGTATTCCAGCCGCCGCAATGAGCTCCCCCAAATCATTTCGGCGCTGAGCGTTGAGTTGGGTTGCAAGAGCAATGCTGCGATACCCGCGCCGTTCTAGATGTAGTGTGGCATATGCTCATTAAGTTGCGGTAAAGCAACGTGATCGGTCTGTTCTTTTAAAACCATCGAATCGGCAGCTTTTTTGCAGTCTGAGGCTATAGGGCCAGACCGCGAATTCTGTTAGTCCTTGATTCGTGGCGTTTTTGGGCACGGTTGCCATAGCTGCATTGCCTTGTAGCTGATTTAGACGGGTCACTCGAACCTTTCCCTGAGGTGGCTTAGG
>JAHZKN010000140.1 GCA_022600335.1 Alphaproteobacteria bacterium | reverse complement strand
CCTGGGAAGGTCAGCCAACGGTGATTATTCCGACTCTGCCAGCCTTGCGGCCTATGATTGCAGCGGATCTTCACAACTGGAACGCTAATGTTCACTTCGTCGAGGGAGAGGACGACAAATTTCGCGCCTTTAAACTCGCTGATGCGGCGCTTGCCGCATCGGGGACCGTGACGCTTGAGCTTGCATTGACTGGAACGCCAGCTGTGGTCGCCTACCGTGTCGACGCGGTTGCTTCGCAGTTAAAGTATTTCATAAAGGCACAATCTATCGTGTTGGCGAATTTGGTTGCCGGTCACAACATTTATCCGGAGTGTATCCAGGAACGGTGCACGCCGGTGCGCTTGGCGCGGGCGCTGGCACCGCTTCTTTCCGATACACCAGAGCGCAGCACACAACGCCTTGCCTTAGCGCACATCCCGAAGGTGATGAACATACCTGGAACAACCCCAAGCGCCAAAGCCGCAGAAATTGTGCTCGACTATGCTGCGGGCAAACGCAAGGTGTTTTAGCGCATGATGCAATCAGCGCCTCATCGAGACACCAGGAAATCTTCTAGTTGCGGTCTTCCAGCGGCACGAAGTCTCGCTCAGCGGGGCCAGCATAAAGCTGGCGCGGGCGACCGATGCGTTGCTCAGGATCTTCGATCATTTCTTTCCATTGACCAATCCAGCCAATGGTGCGCGCAACAGCAAACAGAGCTGTGAACATCGAAACTGGAAAGCCCATCGCTCTGAGCGTAATGCCAGAATAAAAATCAATGTTCGGGTAGAGCTTCTTGTTGACAAAATAGTCGTCTTCAAGGGCGATGCGTTCTAACTCCATCGCCACCTTGAGCAGAGGATCATCGCGCATGCCCAGTGCATCAAGTACTTCATGACAGGTCTTCTGCATGACCTTGGCACGAGGATCATAGTTCTTGTAAACGCGATGTCCGAAGCCCATCAAACGAAAACCGGAGTTCTTGTCCTTGGCTTTGGCGATGTATTCAGGGATGCGGTCCACAGTGCCAATTTCGTGCAGCATGTTGAGTGCGGCTTCGTTGGCACCACCGTGCGCGGGTCCCCAAAGGCAGGCAACACCGGCTGCAATACATGCAAATGGGTTGGCACCAGATGAACCAGCAAGGCGCACAGTCGACGTGGAGGCGTTCTGCTCATGATCGGCGTGCAGAATGAAAATGCGATCGAGCGCACGTGCAAGAACTGGATTCGGCTCATAGGGTTCACACGGAATCGCAAAACACATCTGCAAGAAGTTGGCACAGTAGTCGAGGTCGTTGCGCGGATAGATGATGGGCTGGCCAAGCGAATACTTGTAGGCCATCGCCGCAATTGTTGGCATTTTTGCAATCAAGCGATGTACCGCAATCAAGCGTTGTTGATCATCATTAATGTCGGTTGAGTCATGATAAAAGGCCGATAGCGCGCCAACGACACCGACCATAACAGCCATGGGATGCGCATCGCGACGAAAGCCCGTGTAAAAGCGGGTCATTTGTTCGTGCAACATTGTGTGGTTGCGAATGGTGCGCTGGAAGACGGCAAATTGTTCTGCTGTTGGCAGCTCCCCATGCAGGAGCAGGTAGCAGGTTTCAATAAAGCTCGACCGCTCCGCAAGTTGATCAATCGGGTAGCCACGATAGAGCAGGATGCCGTTATCGCCGTCGATATAAGTGATTTTGGACACGCAATTGGCGGTAGAGGTAAATCCAGGATCATAGGTAAAGCGGCCGCTGTCACGATAGAGGCGCGCCACGTCAATGACATCCGGTCCGCACGTCCCAGTGCGGACGGGAAGATCGAGTGCCTGGCCGTCAATACTTAGCGTTGCGGTTTTTGACTTCGCGTCTTGCGTTTTGATTGCGTTTTGAACGCTCATCGTCATTTTCCTGCTCGTACGGGGTCTTCTCAGAAGACCGAGCCGCGTGGGGATTTAAATGGTGGGGTGCGGTGGGGGCCGCAAAATTGCTGCACCGCACTCTACACTATCACAAGATTTTGCGCACGCCTTCCCAATCACGTGCACAACATATTGATAATTAGTACAAAATCAGCTGCTCTGATCTGCAAGCCTGGCCAGAGATTCGGATCGTCCGAGGACCGCCATGACGTCAAACACGGGCGGTGAAACGGTTCGCCCGGTAAGGGCAGCCCGCATTGGCTGCGCAACCTTACCAAGTTTGAGCCCGGTGTCCTCAGCAAAGCTACGCACTGCATCCTCTAGAGTTTGCGGTTGCCAGGCATCAACGGTCTCCAACTGGGATCGCAGCTTGGCGAGGACCGACTTCGCGTCGTCATCGAGAAGTTTGGCTGCTTTGGGTTCCAGGGTCAGCGGGCGCTCGGCGGTGATAAAGGCGGCGCCTTCAACGATCGCACACAGTGTCTTGGCACGCGGCTTGAGCCCAGGTAGCGCCAGCTTGAGTTTGGTCCAGCCATCATTTTCGGCCAATTTTTTCACCGTTTCGGAGCCGCCCTCCATCTCTGGCAATAGAGTCTGGATATGCCTCAGCAAAGCGTCGTCGTCGCTGTCACGAATATAATGTGCGTTGAGATCTTCGAGCTTTTGCGTATCAAAGCGTGCTGGGCTCTTGCCTATGCCGTCGAGGCCGAACCAGTCGATCAATTGCGCAGTTGACATGATTTCATCATCGCCGTGGCTCCACCCTAAGCGCACGAGGTAGTTGCGCAGCGCTTCGGGCAGGTAGCCCATGGCGCGATAGGCTTCGACGCCCAGGGCACCATGGCGCTTGGAAAGTTTTGCGCCATCCGAGCCATGAATAAGTGGGACATGTGCCCAAACCGGCAACGGCCAATCCATTGCTACATAAATCTGGCTCTGTCGTGCCGCGTTATTCAAGTGGTCCACACCGCGGATCACGTGCGTAACACCCATATCGTGATCATCGACTACGACGGCCAGATGATATGTGGGCGATCCATCACTGCGCAGAAGAATAAAATCATCAAGGTCTTGGTTGGCAAAGGTCACCGGCCCTTGCACTTTATCTTCAACAACCGTCTCGCCTGTTTGCGGCATTTTAAGACGCACAGAATAAGGCTGGTTTTTGGGGCCGTCATCGGGACCTTTATCTCGCCAGGGCGAACGAATCTTAAACGCACGCTTTTCAGCTTCCGCTTGTTTGCGCATGTCGGCGAGTTCATCCGGCGTCAAATAACAGCGATAGGCCTGCCCTTTTGTCAGCAGTTCGTGGGCAACCTCTGCATGGCGCTCCGCACGCGCAAATTGCGAAACAGCATCCCCCTCCCAGTCAAGACCGAGCCAATGCAAGCCATCGGCAATCGCTTTCACCGCATCGGGGTTGTTACGTGCCCTATCGGTGTCTTCGATACGCAACAAGAAGCGGCCGCTGTTTGCTTTGGCGTAGAGCCAATTGAACAGCGCCGTGCGCGCACCACCGATGTGCAGATAGCCGGTGGGCGAGGGCGCGAAGCGGACAACGGGTGGCGAATCTGTATTTTTTAAAGTGTCTGCCATAGGGGATTGTGGGTCCGGGTGTGTTGCAAGAGCGTGCCGCCGTGTACCATACCCGTGGTGCAGGGTTAAGGGTCGGTCGTGACACAGTCTCCCTTAGATCAACAGACAGGTCGCGCGTGGTGGCATTGGCCCACCAGTGCGCGCTCACAATCATCGGTTAAAGGCAACGGTCCGCCACCGCATGGCACGGCGACGCCTGCTTCAGCAGGGCTTGGCTTGATTGCGCGGCTGCATCAGGAACGAGCGGCGTGGTTTGGTTGGCTACCAGTTGTCATTGGCCTTGGGGCGGCAACCTATTTTCAATTGATGATCGAACCATCGCTATGGCTTGCGGGGCTGGTGGTGCTGGCGGCGGTCGTGATTCACCGCCTCAGCCGTCACGCAGTATCGTTTGGTGTCGCTGCCACTATTCTTCTTTTTGTGGCGATTGGCTTTGCTGCTGCGAAGGTGCGAACAGAATGGGTGCGTGGGCCGGTGCTGGAGCGCCCACTCGGTTTGGTTAGTATTGAGGCGTTCGTGGAACGCATTGAGCCAAAACCAAAACGTGGTGCGCGGCTGACCCTGCGCCCGATTGCAATTGAAAAGCTCACGTCTGACCAGCTGCCCATTCGCATTCGCGTACGTGTCTTGAATGCTGTGCAGGGTTTACATCCTGGCTCTGTGATTCGCCTTAAAGCACGGCTTGCGCCACCGCCGCCGCCGAGTCACCCGGGCAGTTTTGATTTTGCGCGTCATGCTTGGTTCCAAAGCATTGGTGCGGTCGGCTATGCCCTAGCGCGGCCAACCATTGAACCCTTTACGGGTGTGGTTCCTTGGACGTTACAAGCGCGCGCCGGTGTCGAACGCGTCCGCCAATCAATCGCCAGCCGCATGCGTGCGATCCTACCAAATCAAACCGGCGCCATTGCCATTGCCTTGGTGACTGGTGAACGGGGCGGTATTTCAGAAACAACAAACCAAATCTACCGCGACGCTGGACTATTTCACATCTTGTCAATATCGGGCATGCACATGGCGGTGATGGCAGGTGCGGTGTTCTTTGTTGTTCGCTTCGGATTTGCTGCTGTTCCGACGCTCGCCTTGCAGTACCCAACTAAGAAATGGTCGGCGATGATCGCAGCCATGGCCGCGCTGGGTTACTTGGCGTTGTCGGGCGGTGCCTTCGCTACGGTGCGCTCATACATCATGATCTCCGTGATGTTCTTCGCCATTCTCATCGATCGCCCTGCGTTGGCGTTGCGCAATGTTGCGCTGGCAGCAGTTCTCATTCTGTTACTGTTTCCCGAAAGCATCTTAGATCCTGGATTGCAAATGTCGTTTGCCGCTGTGGCGGCACTCGTGTCTGTCTACGAAGCGCTGCGGGCTTCAAAGCTGGGGCAACGCATGGCGGACTACGGATTTGTGCGTAAAGGCGTGGTGTTTTTCTTGGGCATCGTTTTGTCAACGTTGGTAGCTGGATTGGCAGTGGCACCGTTTGCTGCCTTCCACTTTCACAACACGCAGCACTTGGCAGTGCTTGCGAATTTGATTGCCATGCCGCTGTCTAACCTGATTGTCATGCCGGCAGCACTTGGTGTGTTGACATTGATGCCGCTGCATTTGGAGTGGCCAGCGGTTGTTGCCATGGGATTTGGCATTGATTTGATGACGGAGACGGCGCGCTGGGTGGCGGGCTTACCTGGTGCTGTTGGCCGGGTTGCAACGCTGCCGCAAGCTGCTTTCGGATTGATTGTGATGGGCGGACTGTGGCTGGTTCTTTGGCATACCCGCTGGCGACTTTTTGGCGTGGCATTGGCGGCGCTCGGACTTGCCATAGCCCCCT
>JAHZKN010000139.1 GCA_022600335.1 Alphaproteobacteria bacterium | reverse complement strand
TCGCGCTGATTTTGGGGTGTTAGCCAAGGACAGGGCTCCGTTGTGCACACAATCGCTCGATATCCGTCAGTAACGTTTCAACATTCAGCGTGATGTGCTCGGCACCCGCACGTTGTAACGTGGGCACTGGGTGATAACCCCAGCCAACGCCAAGGGCTGCAACGCCTGCGCTGCGCGCCATCTCCATATCAAAGGTCGTGTCACCAATCATCACCGCTTCATCAGTGCCCCTGCCTGTTTCCTGCAACGCTGACATAATCATAGACGGATGCGGCTTTGATGGATGCTGGTCTGCCGTCTGAATGCTGTCAAAAGCTTCTGTCCAGCCTTCTCGTGCGAGTAGACGATCGACACCGCGGCGCGACTTGCCGGTAGCGATTGCGAGTGCCACATCTGATTGGCCCGCCAACTGCGCGATGACACTGCTAATACCAGGGTAGAGAGGTTCTTCATGGGCTTGATGCGCCCGGCGCACCGTAAATGCGGCCTTATACTGGTCGGCAAAGTTGTGACGCTCGGTCGCCGTGGCATCCGGAGCTAAAACCGCGAACGCTTCCGGCAACGACAAGCCAATAATTCCCATGACATCATTGCGTGTTGGCGCCGGAAATTCAGCTTCAGAAAACACATCGTTGATTGCTTCGACAATGGCGTTCTGGCTATCGATGAGCGTGCCATCGCAATCAAATATCACGAGTTTCAATTTTCGGGTCCGTTTCGCTCTCCGACAGATACAGCGTAGGTGCGCTGCACCCGTCTAAATCATGCACTCAAATTCTGTATCAAAGCGGTTGGCATCCAGGCCTAACAAGTCCCAGGTGCGAAGCATGTGCTCCGGTAGAGGCGCGGTGACATCAATCGTTGTCTCCTCACTTGGGTGCGGCAGGACGAGCCTGCGGGCGTGCAGATGCAGTTTGTTGTCAATATCCTCAACCGTGAACTCCGGACCATTCGGATATTTGCTGTCGCCGACGATTGGATGGCCAATAAGATCCATGTGCGCACGCAGCTGATGTTGGCGACCAGTTACAGGTTTGAGCGACATCCAGGCTGCTTTGCGTCCGGCTCTATCGATCACTGAGTAGTGCGTGGTCGCATGCATGGCTTTGTGTTGCTCACCAGGGCGTGCCTTGCGCACCCGGTCGCCCTCAGGTCCAGAGGCTTTCACCAGCGCCGCCTCAACCTTGCCCTGTGCTGGACGTGGCACACCTTTCACTAAGGCCCAATAGGTTTTTGCCGCCGATCGCGTTTGAAACACTCGACCTAAGCGCGACGCCGCATGGCGGGATTTAGCAACCAAGAGTATCCCAGTCGTATCACGGTCCAAGCGATGCACGAGGCGTGGCCGATCACCAAACCGTTCGACCATGCCCTGCAACAGGCCATCTATATGGCGATGGGTTGATGTGCCTCCCTGCACCGCCATTCCAAACGGCTTGTTGAGAACAAAAACATGATCGTCTTCAAACAAGATCAAGCGTTCGATAAAGTCATGATCGGCTTTCGAAACGCCAGGGGCTGGCCGCGTAGCGCCGGGCGAAGTTTGGGTCAAATTACGGATAACCTTTGGCACACGTACCGCATCACCTTCTTTGAGCCGCGCATTGGCCTGTACGCGTTTGGAGTCAACGCGCACTTGACCGCTGCGCACGAGTTTTTGAAGGTAGCCGTTTGTCAGATTGGGAAACCGGCTGCGCATCCAGCGGTCAAGCCGCATGCCCGCCTCTGTTGATTCAACGGTAATCGTTTCGACACGCTCGCTCATGTCAGCACCGCGCGCGCGCCCCACAGACCAACAAACAACGCTGCAATTGACAGCACAACAGAACCGCCCGCATAGCCAATCGCCTGACTCCAAGCGCCGCGCTCGACAAGATTGGCGAAATCAAGTGAGAATGCTGAAAAAGTTGTAAAGCCTCCCAACACTCCAGTCGCCAAGAATGTTCTCGTTTCCAAGGGGCCTGAAAACCGTACCGCTAAGGCGGCAATCAGTATTCCCATGGCGAGTGATCCCACGACATTGACAAATACCGTATGCCAAGGAAAGCCTGAGCCAAGCAAGCGACCAAAAGCGACGTTCACGAGGTGGCGGGCCCCAGCGCCCAATGCACCGCCGACCGCTGCCAAAAGAAGAAGTTTCATCTATGTTTTCAATCTCGTTGATGCAAACGGCCATTGCAGACGCTGATAAAACGAAAGGCAGCGCCGCTTACACATCATCGTCCTTATCACGTGAGAGAGGCGCCCCCATCGCCCATCCAATGGTCCAACCGACAATGAGGCCGAATAAATTTGTGGCCATGAATGCCATTTGATTGACAGTCTCAGCACTGTCAGAGCTTTCATAATGCATCTGCAGCGCTATCCAGTTGGACACGGGTCCACTCAGAAATTTCATCGCCAAAACTGTGGTGATGATAGCTGCAATCATCGCAACGACATACCGCATCTTTGATGCCTTCCCCTACGTTCGTTTGCATCCCACGCGAGACGCAGGCTCCCAACTCATCACGCTACTTCACTTCCCAGAACCAAATTTCACGCGCTCCGGCATAATTCGAATAATAGCCAAGCCAGGAAAACCACTCCATCAACCATTTTGACGATGAGCGATAGCCATTCCAGATATCAATGTGATCTCCAGTTGGCTGACGGCCTTGCTCCCCGGAGCGGTGCCAGTAATCCTGAATGAACATGACACCGGTACGGCCAAAAATCTTCGAATAGAAGTTTGCCGCATCGTCACCTTTGTATTTTTCAATTGCTCCAAAACCAGAAATATTGGCTCGCCCAATAGCTCGACCAAGAGCCGTGGCGTTTATGAAGTGCATCTCAGACCTTGGATGCACCGAACAGTGGGCACAGCCTGAAATCTGTGAGGGTTGAACGCCAGCCCGGCGCAGCGCGATGCCCATCCGAATAGCGCATTGATTGGCAAACACTGGAAAGCCCTTACTGATCGGCTTGCCCTCTAGGTTGACCAAGTCCTTATCGGCGATGCACGGCGTGGAAATGCTCTCATTGATCGGATGTCCACGCCAAAGATCCTTGAATTCGATCATGTTCGAGGTTCTCCTAAAAATCAGCATTGAGCTGGCTGCCAAAGTCTTGCGACAACCGTCTCAAACGAAACGCCACAGAGGTGCCCTTTCAGGGCCGATTATAGAACGTGTGACCAGGCCTTACCAGACGCGCTATACAGATGCTGCATCAGATCTTTATGAGGATTGCTTTTTTTCTCGCAGCGCCTGCCAATAGGCGAGCCGCTTGCGCAGGTCGCGTTCAAATCCACGCTCCGGTGGGTCATAGTAAACCGGGCGCTCAGACATCTCATCTGGGAAGTAGTTCTGTCCAGAAAACCCTTCTTCCGTATCGTGGTCATAGTCATAGCCAGCCCCGAAACCCTGTTCTTCCATCACTTGGGT
>JAHZKN010000138.1 GCA_022600335.1 Alphaproteobacteria bacterium | reverse complement strand
TAGTCGGTTTGCCCGGCTGAGCTTTCGTCCACCACGACAAGACCTGCTCACCATCTGGCGTCTTGAATATCACTTCCTCCACACCAACAAGTCCGAAGACATCAGGAGGCGTCCGCAAAGGATCCGGAAAATACATAAGCTTGCGCTGCAAAGCCCATGCGCCAAGCACAAGTGCGGCATAGAGCACAGCCATGAATAGCAGCAACTTAAGCGTCAGCGACATGCCCGCCTCCCCAGTGTTTACATGCCGACGCTTTGGGTCACCAAGCTAATAATGGTAGCCTGACAACAAAGCCCCCAGCTGCATCACGGCGCAATCTAGCGAAGTGGCGAGAATTGTCACCCGCACAGATCAATTCTAAAGAGACAGCGTGGAAGTGCGCAGACCCGGCGCGCCTAGTCGCGGTGTACAATCGACCGTGCACGGCGCAAGCGGGCGGTGGTAGCCAATGCGGACTGCATCCGTTCAGCTAGGTTCTTGTCCGTTTCAGAATCATCAAAGCACTGCATAAGAAGCGCGAACCTTTTCTTGCCGGGCAGATGCCCACGCATACTACCACGTAACGGCACAATCCAAGGCCGGAACGCAACAACGTCAGCGCGGGTAAAGAGCCCCCGGTCACGACCGGACTTGACTGCCAAGCAGTCGGCTTCCGGTTCGCTTGACAGCGTTGGATTGTAATTATGGCCAAGCAGATGGTGGGCGCACTCATGCTCGTAAAAGAACGCCTGCAGCTTTGGTGGTAATGTCGCAAGCCGGGTTGGATTGAGTACGATGTAGGGCACTTTGTTCATAATGACCGCATGGGCGACATCACGCAGTTCGTCAAAGCGGATGGTGGACACAAACTCGCCGCGCAGGTCATGGCACTGTTGGAAATGTGTCCGAACGGGAAAGTGCGACCGCATTACTTCAGCACCTTGACTGGACGGACTCCAGAAAAGGCAAAACAATAGACTGAAGACAATGCACAAGCGCATAAGCTGTGACCTCGTCTGTCGCGGGCCCAACGTCCCACAGACTATAAAGATGCACTGACTCTGAGCCCGCTGCCAACAACGGGTATAAGATCTTCGTCTCAAATCTGTCGGAAATTTGCTACCGCGCTGCAGCTTGGCCACGCTTCGAAGCCGGAATTGGTGCAAAATTTGGTCTCAGCACGCCATTTTAGTGGGCCAGCGCCTTGCCAATGCCTTCTGTCATTTTTTTCGCATCGCCCAACACCATCACGGTATTCTCACGGTAGAACAGCGGATTGTCGATGCCGGCATAGCCTGAGGCAAGCGAGCGTTTGTTAAAGAGAACCGTTGCAGATTTCCAAACCTGCAGCACTGGCATACCGTAAATAGGTGAAGTTGGATCGTCTTCAGCGGCCGGATTGGTCACATCATTAGCACCGATGACATAGACGACATCCGTCTGGGCGAACTCACTGTTGATGTCTTCAAGTTCAAAGACTTCATCATAGGGCACATTGGCCTCGGCAAGCAGAACATTCATGTGACCAGGCATGCGCCCAGCCACTGGATGGATCGCATATTTGACCTCTATTCCCTCTGCCTTCAGCGCATCACCCATTTCGCGCAACGCGTGCTGGGCTTGCGCAACGGCCATGCCGTAGCCTGGCACAATAATCACACTGGATGCGTTCTTCATCATGTAGGCGGCATCTTCTGCTGAGCCGAGCTTCACAGGTTTCTGTTCGCCATCCCCTGATGGCCCCGCGGTCTCACCACCAAAACCGCCGAGGATCACAGAAATAAATGAGCGGTTCATGCCCTTACACATGATGTAGGAAAGGATGGCACCTGAAGAGCCAACAAGAGCGCCGGTGATAATCAGAGCAATGTTGCCAAGGGTGAAGCCAATACCGGCGGCGGCCCAGCCTGAATAGGAGTTCAACATCGACACCACAACCGGCATGTCGGCGCCGCCAATGGGGATAATGATGAGAACACCGAGTACGAGAGACACCGCTACAATGGCCCAGAACAAGCTATCGTAGCCACCTGAAACGCAGAACTGGAAGATCAACCACACCAGGCCTGAGAACAGGCCGATGTTGATAATATGGCGCATGGGCAACAGGATTGGGCTGCCTGACATTTTGCCGGCCAGTTTGGCAAAGGCGATAATTGAGCCGGTAAATGTAATGGCACCAATTGCAACACCGAGCGACATTTCAAGCAAACTGGCACCGGGAATATTGCCGGGCGTGCCAATGCCAAATTGATCTGGCGCGTAGAGAGCCGCGGCGGCAACAAATACAGCTGCTAGTCCAACCAGTGAATGGAATGCAGCGACCAACTCCGGCATCGACGTCATCGGAATGCGGCGCGCAATCACCGCGCCGATCAATCCACCGAGGCCAATGCCGGCAAAGATCAGCCCCCAGGTCGTCGTTTGCTCTGGGTTGGCGATGGCAAGAGTGGTGGCAATGGCAATGGCCATGCCGATCATACCAAGAAGATTGCCGCGCCGAGAACTGGCGGGACTGGAGAGCCCACGCAATGCCAGGATAAAGAGGATCCCGGACACAAGATAAAGGAGGGCAACGAGGTTCGCGGACATTCTCTAAGCGCTCCTCGCTGGCGTGATTGGTTTTGAGTTCAGGTTAGGGCACAGCGGCGCGAGGGCGCCTGGCACAGACTTCATGGAGCTCATTTCTTTGGCTCCTTTTTCTTGTACATCGCCAACATGCGTTGCGTGACAAGGAAGCCACCAAAGATATTGATCGACGCCATCACCAGCGCCAAAAAGCCAAACACTTTTGCAAGCATGCCTCCGTCGAGGATGGTCTCGACCCCGACCGCGAGCAAAGCCCCAACAACGATCACCGAGGAGATGGCATTCGTCACGCTCATCAAAGGTGTGTGCAACGCAGGCGTCACACTCCAGACGACGTAATAGCCAACGAAAATGGCCATCGCGAACACCATCAATCGGTAGATCGCAGGATCAACACCCGCATCTCCGGATGGTCCAGCCAGGGCAATCGGCGCTGCGACACAGCATAAAGCAGTGATCGCGCACAGTCGGGAGAGAACGGCTTTCATGTCAGTTCATCCACCTGATTAGCTTGCAGTCAGACTGGGGTGAACAATGGCACCATCTTTGGCCACCAAAGTCCCAGTGACAATCTCATCGTCCCACGCAATGGCCAACGCTTTGGCATCTTTGTCGAACATCGTCTCAAGAAACGTGTAGACGTTCTTGGCGTATAAACTTGAGGCATTAAACGCCAGCTCTCCGGCAAGATTGATGGGGCCTGCAATATGCACACCATCAACAGTAACCGTTTCGCCTGCTTGCGTGGCTTCGCAATTGCCGCCCCGTTCCGCTGCCAGATCGACAATCACGGAGCCCGGCTTCATCGATGCCACCATGGCTTTTGATATAAGTGTTGGTGCAGGTCGCCCTGGTATCAATGCTGTTGTGATAACAACATCTTGCCCCGCAATATGGCTTGCAACTAATTCGGCTTGCTTGGCTTGATATTCTGGGGACATTGCTTTTGCATAGCCAGCCGATGTTTGCGCCTCACGGAATTCATCGTCTTCAACAGCTATGAACTTGGCACCCAGAGATTGCACCTGTTCTTTGGTGTCGGGGCGCACGTCTGTTGCCGTGACCACAGCACCCAGGCGACGTGCTGTTGCAATTGCCTGAAGGCCCGCAACCCCAACTCCCATGACAAAGACTTTTGCAGCGGGGATGGTGCCAGCTGCCGTCATCATCATCGGCAGTGCACGGCCAAACAAGGCAGCACCATCAACAACAGCCTTGTAGCCGGCCAGATTGGCTTGGCTCGACAGCACATCCATCGACTGGGCCCGCGTAATCCGCGGCATGAATTCCATGGAAAACAGAGATGCACCGGCACCAGCAAGCGCATTTAACTGATCGCGATCATCATGCGGAGACAGGATGGCGGTAACAATTGCACCGTCCTTGAGCTGGGCAACATCATCGGCTTCTGGACGACCCACACGAAGCAGGATATCCGCGCCGTTCAAAGCCTCAGCTGCAGAAGCGACAATCTCGGCGCCTTGCGCCTTGAGATCCGCATCCGAAAAGCCTGACCGCACGCCAGCTCCCGATTGCACTTTCACAGTTGCACCAAGGTTCTTAAATTTTTTGACAGTTTCGGGCGAAACGGCAACGCGCGGCTCAGCCTCTGGTTCTTTGGTGACCGCAATGACAACCATGGACGTGCTTAACCCGAAAATTCCACCGTCACTCGTGCGATGACTTGTGGTTCATTGAACAGCTGATGCTTCACACGCAACATGCATAAAGCCTGGATCATTGCGCGATGAATTGAAAAACGGGAATTCTACTTTAGACGAGGAAATACAGCATCCCGGCAAGCAAAATGACGCAGCCGATGATGGTAGCAGTCGTAAGTCGCAGGAACGTTTTGTACGTTGAAACATGCTGCGGATAGTCCATGGCTTGGTGGCCACCTGTCGTATCAATGCTCACAGAGTCGTCCTCCCCGTATTGAATGTTCACGTCCGTTATTGCTGTGGTAACGCAAGGACTTCACCGCTTCAAGGCCTGATCGAGCGGGCCAATCCGGCCAGAACCTGCTTTCCTCAGAAATTTCGCAGCCTTTCCGCCCCCCAAAAACAGCCGTAATCGTCACTGAAACAAGGCTCGCGCAAAGCCTCTGCCTTGCTTGGCAAGCTACCTCCAGGCTACCAAGGACCTTGGCAATCTCGCCAGAGCCCAAATCCAAACGACAGAACTGAAGACCTCAATATGAATACACACGGGCTCACTGTAAAACGCCGAACTGCTGGGCTTGTCGCCAACACCACAGCAACATTACGCCAGGCGCTGCCAGCGATGCGGCAAACAAAGAGACTCGTCCGATATTCGAATGTCATCGTGTTTGTGGCTCTCACCGTTATTGCCTGCACACAGTCCGCGTTGGCAATTGAAAAGGCTCCCGGTGAAGCAAAGCGTTTAAAAGCCTGTGAGCGATCTCTGTGCACCATGATCCTTCTCAAAAAACCGGCGGGGAAAGATCTCAAGTGTGATCTGACGAAG
>JAHZKN010000137.1 GCA_022600335.1 Alphaproteobacteria bacterium | reverse complement strand
GTGTTATTCTGCGGCCACATGCCGTGCGGACTTCAGCCACACATCAATGTCATGCAATGCTCGTTCCGACATGATCTGTTTTTTCGCCCGCCCACGCTCTTTGCCTTTTAGTTTTTTACCCTCAGGAGTGGTTGTTGGCGCATGCTCAAGGGGCGGCAGAAGACCATAGTTAATGTTCATCGGTTGAAACGAGTGTGGTGCGTCATGATCAGAAACGGAGACAAGATGACCGCCTGTGATGTGATTGAGCAGCGCACCGAGTGCGGTTGTTGCAGGCGGAGCAGTTTGAGGCGCGCCAATGCGATCACCTGCTGCAAAGTGCCCGGCCAGAAAACCGATCGCAGCGCTTTCAATGTAACCTTCGACCCCTGTCATCTGCCCAGCAAAGCGCAGGCGCGGCATGGCCTTCATGCGCAATTCACAGTCCAGCAATTTTGGCGAATTCAAAAAAGTATTGCGATGCAGTCCACCAAGACGCGCAAACTCAGCCTGTTCTAGTCCCGGGATCATGCGAAACACTTCGGTCTGAACACCGTGGCGCATTTTGGTCTGGAAGCCGACCATATTCCACAGAGTGCCGAGCGCATTGTCTTGGCGTAGTTGCACAACTGCGTACGGCCAGCGTCCAGTTCTGGGATCATCAAGACCGACTGGTTTCATAGGGCCGAAGCGTAATGTTTCGCGGCCACGCTCTGCCATCACTTCAATCGGTAGGCAGCCATTGAAGTAGGGTGTTGTTGCCTCCCACTCTTTGAAGTTCATTTTTTCGCCAGCGAGCAACGCGTCGACAAACCGTTCGTACTCTTCGTGCGTCAGGGGGCAATTGAGGTAGTCGGCGCCGGTGCCGGCCGGGCCGGTCTTTCCATAACGGGACTGTCGCCAAGCGATATCCAAGTTGATGCTGTCGTAGTGGATCACCGGTGCGATGGCGTCAAAAAACGCCAATTCTTGTTCGCCAGTGAGTTTGAGGATTGCTTCGCTAAGAGCAGGTGAAGTCAGTGGTCCCGTTGCAACGATGACGTTGTTCCACTCGGGATCTGGCAGACTTGTAACTTCGCTGCGCGATAGCGTGATCAGTGGATGGGCTTCAAGCGCTTGGGTCACGGCATCAGAAAACTGCGTGCGATCAACAGCCAACGCACCGCCTGCTGGAAGTTTTGCGGTGTCGGCGGCTTGCATGATGAGCGAACCGGCGCGGCGCATCTCTTCATGCAGCAGACCTACGGCATTGGTCTTCCAATCGTCAGATCGAAACGAATTGGAGCAGACAAGTTCTGCGCAGCCGCCCGTCTTATGTGCATCCGTCATCCGTTCGGGGCGCATTTCATGCAGCACGACCGCGATGCCCGCTGAAGCGGCCTGCCAGGCGGCCTCAGATCCGGCAAGTCCGGCGCCGATGATATGGATGGGCTGCGATGTGGTCATGGCCGGGCACGCTAACGGGAAATGACACTAAAACAAGCTCTAATGTTCGAAGGCAGGCGGGTGCTAGTGGTAGCCTTCGCCCGGCTTAAGCTTGCCGCGGAATGTCCAATAGACAAACACTGTGTAGCCGAGGATCACGGGCAGCATGATGAGAGCGCCCACGAGGCTAAAGAGTTGTGCTGAGGGATGGCCCGCCAGGTCCCAAACCGTAAGCGTCGGTGGGATTAGATACGGCACATTAGAAATCATCAGCCCGACGTAGCACAGCATGAAAAGTACGATTGACCATATGAAGGGTGTTATGTCGCTTCTTTTGTTAAGTGACTCTAAGCCAACCCAGCAGCGGAACGCGGCAAATGCCGTAAGTAGCGGGATGGGGCTCAACCAAAATAAATTGGGCCATGAGAACCAGCGCTCTGCAATGCGAGGCAGGGTCAACGGAGTCCAAAGGCTAACCACTACTAAGCAAGCCAGCATGGCGAACAGCAGCGGCGTTGCAAGTTTGCGCGCCCATTCCGCGGTGTCGCCTTCTGTCTTCATAATGAGCCATGTTGCGCCAAGCAGCGCATAGCCGATCACCACACATAGGCCGCAAAATAAAGCAAATGGGGTCAGCCAATCGAAACTGCCACCAGCATAGGCTCCGTTTTCAACCGCTATGCCCTGTAGAAGCGCGCCTAAGATCACGCCTTGTGAAAATGAAGCGACAATCGATCCGCCAAGGAACGCTAGATCCCAAACGCCATGTCGCGGTTTTGACACCCAACGAAATTCAAACGCGACGCCACGAAATACCAGCGCTAGAAGCATGACGATCATTGGAATGTAAATAGCCGGCATGATGATCGAATAAGCTTTCGGGAAGGCGACGAATAAGCCACCGCCACCGAGAATGAGCCAGGTTTCGTTGCCATCCCAAAAGGGAGCGACCGTATTCATCATTGTGTCACGGCGCGTTTCTTCAGGTGCAAGTGGAAATAGAATGCCGAGACCCAGATCAAAGCCATCAAGAACGATGTACAAAGCAACGGCGGTTGCAAGAAGCGCTGCCCAGACCAACGGCAGCCAGTATGTGATGTCTTCCATCTCGACTACCTCTTGATTTCTATTGCGTCGTGGGTTGCTTTCGTTGCGGCTGATAGCGGTCGCGATGGCAGCCCAGCATCGATATCGGTTGCAGCTCCGAGCGGACCTTTTTCAATCAATCGATTGATATAATAAATACCCATCGAAAAGACGCTGGAATACACAAGGACAAACAAGATTAAGCTGGTGAGCACTGCGCCCGCAGAGACAGGGGAGATTGCGTCCACAGTACGCAACAGCCCCGTTACCAGCCAAGGTTGGCGGCCAGTTTCTGTGACCCACCACCCTGCTAAGATGGCAATGAAGCCAAGCGGCCACGTGTATGACAGCGGTTTCAAAAACCAGCGCGCCTGGAACAGACGGCCAGTGAACCATAGAAACACTCCAACAAGGCCGATTGCGATCAGCGCCATGCCGATCCCAACCATGGCGCGGAAGGCATAAAACACCGGTTTTACTGGTGGTCGGTCTTGCGGTGCAAAGTCTTTAAGGCCTGGGAACAGACCCTGCGTATCGTGTGTAATGATGAAGCTTGCCAGATTAGGAATCGCGACCTCATAGTCATTGCGTTCTTCAATTTCATTTGGGATGGCAAACAAAACCAAGTCTGCAGGTTTTGCACCGTCCCAGTGCGCTTCCATGGCCGCGACTTTTGCCGGTTGGTACTTGGCCGTGTTGAGCCCGTGCATATCACCGATGACCAATTGCAGCGGAGCGAGAAGTGCAATCATGCCAAGTCCCATACGCATCATGGTTTTGGCCTCTTCGTGAAACGTATTGGCCAACAGATAGCGGGCCCCGACAGCGGCAATGACAACGGAGGTTGTCAGGTACGCAGCGGTAAACATGTGTGCAAAGCGATAGGGAAAACTCGGATTGAAAATAATCTTTAGCCAATCGACGGGATATGCGATGCCATCTTTAATGCCGTGACCGGTAGGTGTGTGCATCCAGCTGTTTGCACTTAGGATCCAAAATGCTGACAGCGATGTGCCAACGGCTACCAAAATGGCTGCCGTGACATGCAGTTTTGCCGGAACCTTATCCCAACCGAATAGCATCACCCCGAGAAATGTTGCTTCAAGGAAGAAAGCGGTCAGCACTTCATAGCCAATCAATGGCCCGATGACATTGCCAGTGACATCCGAAAACTTGCTCCAGTTGGTGCCGAATTGATAGGACAGCACAATCCCAGAGACGACACCCATCGCAAACGACACAGCAAAAATTTTGGTCCAAAACCGAGCCAAGCGATACAGGTGATCGCGGCCGGTCATTTGCCAACGCACGAGTAGCGTGGCGATGAAGGCGGCAAGACCAATCGTGAAGCTTGGAAAGATAATGTGAAACGACACCGTGAAGGCAAATTGGATACGGGCGAGGAGAACAGGATCTAGGTCCATGAGTTGCCTTTTGATAGCCAGGCCCACGACGCTGGGGTTGTGGGTTTGATTGTGCGCAGCCGATCTGCCGTCGCCATACTGAACCGATGCGACCACTTCCGTCGAGTCGCAGCGACATCCGGTAGTGCACCCTTGTCGACCTTGGTTTTCGTGTGGGGTTCATGATGGGGCCGATGCCCGCCGCGCGTCATGGGGTCAATTGTCCTGCCCACAGTTTGGTCTGCCAGCCAGGGTCTTAGAGTGTGCGGTAGGTGAGGCCTCAAATTCTGCTCTGGCGGTGTGGGTCAGGTGGCGCGATGTCAACGTTGGCGACTGCCGCCACAATAGGGATCGATATCGGACGCGCACTGTTGTGCGCATCGTTAATTTTGAGGAAGGGGTCTGATATATTTGGTTTTTTTCTGATGACTGACAGCAAAAGCTGCTTGGGAGAGCGGCCGTCTTGTCCCAAAGTCGGCAGTGGAACACAATTCAGCCACAATTCAAGCGTTTAACTGAACAGTG
>JAHZKN010000136.1 GCA_022600335.1 Alphaproteobacteria bacterium | reverse complement strand
TGGCCGGGCGGGGGAGCGGGCTGGTCAAGTGATTCCGGCTAAGCCGGAAATGAGCTAGAACCAAAGCATGAGCGCATCAGACCTGAGATGATCTGAGCTACAAACTAATTAAGAGCGATCAGCTTTGCACTGTCTGTCAAAACAAACATCCGGCTTTGTGCCACGACGGGTGCGACATAAACCGCGCCACCTAGATTTTGTTGCGACGAAACACGCCCGGTGGCTGCATCGACCCCCACTAGCTGGCCCTTATTCGAAGCCAACCAAAGCGTGCCCCCAGCAAGTGTCGGCCCAGACCAAGTGGAAGAGCCAGGCAATTTGGTCGTCCATTTGATTTTGCCTGCGCCACGTGAGATGGCGAGCAGCTGCCCAGCAGTATCAACGACAAATACATTGTCACCTGCAACCCAAGGGGTTTGCGTGCCAGGCACATTGAGCGACCAGAGACGTTCACCGGACGACGCTTGTGTCGCAATCATGCGTCCTGCGTGACCGACAGCAAATACAGTACCGCCATCAATTGCCGGACGGGCGGCATCACTCAACGAGGCAAGCTGTGATGTCGAGCGTGTGCGTGACAGATTTTCAGACCAAACCGGAGTCCCATCCGAAACTTTAATCGCCACCAAATCACCGGATGGATACGGTACAATCACCAAATCGCCGTCGACAGCCGGGCTGACATTGAGGATCAAACTTGCCGTTTGCGGCAAACCGCGCACCGACCAGACTTCCGTTCCATCTATGCCGGACAGACAATGGAAGCGACCATCAATGGTAACAACAAAGACTTTGCCACCGGCTGCCGTTGGTGAAGCGCGCACCGGAAGTCCAAGATATTTTTCCCAAAGCCGCTTACCGGTCTGCGGATCCAGCGCCACAACCGCACCATGGCCACTGGCACCGTAAATACGTCCTTCATCAACAGCGAGGCCTCCGCCATAGCCACCGCCTTCTTCACCACCCGTCAGTCCAGACCAGCTCAGATCAAATCCTGAGGCTTTTTCTTTTTCTTCCAGCGTTGGTTTCAGCGACGCCTTCCATGAGGCACCACCACCCGAGAGTGAAAACGCACTGACCATTCCATTGGAATCGAGGGTGAAAACACGCCCACCATAAACAATTGGGCTCGCAGTTACCCGGCCCTTCTTTGATGAGCCGGCACCCGCATCCGCACTCCATGTCTGCCGCACAGCGGCTGCAAGCGTTAGATGACCGGGTGCGTTGTCCGGTTCACCGCCAGGTTGGGTCCAATCGGTGTTGGCAACTTGCGCCGGCAGCGTGATGGGGGTTGCGGCATCGGCAAGTTCACCAGGAATTTTTTTCTTTTCCGGTAGTATGGAAATACGGCGACCGGGTAACGGCGGATCTTTTTCCGAAAACGGATTGAGATCTGCAAGCTTTGGCAAACTGGGCAGGCTGCTCGTGCACCCGGCCATGGCGCAGCTGGCGATCAACGCCAACCCCATCGCACATGTTTTTGGTGTCCAGCTCATACCCAGGTTCACTATTCCTTCTTCACGTCCGGAGTCGCAGCGCTCTTTGCGCCTGTCTTTGTGTCCGTGTCGCTGGCAGGATCGCTTTTTTGATCCTTAGCCTGTCCTGCAGCCGCCGCACCACCTGCCGCATCAGAACTTGCATCGCTTGGCTTGCTGGCCTTCATGCGCACTTCAATGGCAGCAATACTGGCCAGCAATGTGTTGGCGCGCTGAATAATTCCTTCGGCAGCCGATGGGTCTGCAACAATAGCGCGCAAATTCTCCCGAGCGACATCATAATTCTTGGCGCGAAAGGCCGCTAGGGCCACCAATTCTCGGGCATTTGGGTGCCAGGGGCTCGACTGTGCCAATAGAGCGTTGAGCCGATTCTGTACGTCCGTAAAGTCGGCATCCCCAATATTTATGGCCACAGACTGGAGTGTCGCGAATTCGCGCAATAACGTATCTGCCTTGGGATCGGCGGCCACCTTGTCAAATGCAGCCTTAGCCTCTGCGGCCTTGCCCTGCTTGAGATGGGCGCCAGCGATCTGCAGGGCGGCAAGAGCTGCATAACCGTCTTGGCCCGAGCTCGAGATGCCTTCGAATGCCTTTAGTGCCTCATCAACTTTGCCGTTAGTCAGCGCTGTCGTTGCGGTCTCATACTGGGCACCTGCTGATTGCGCTGCGGCAATGCGTTTGGATTGCCACACTTTAACACCTGCAACCGAGATAACGAGCAATGCCGCAGCAGCCAGCGCATACGTCCCATACTGCTGCCACAGATTGGCAAGCCGTTCGCGGCGAAGTTCCTCTTCAACTTCGCGCATCAATCCGTCGTTTTGATCGACCATTGTTCTTTGCCCGCCCCTAAGTCTTTATCTGTTTTTGTTGGATCGGTGCGCTGCTGGTGCAGCCCGAAACCGATCGGATACATACCCAAGCACTTCAAAATTGCAATCGTGGACGCCTCGCAGGCCCTAAGTGCCGCACGTAGAACGGCCTAAATGCGCGGCTTTTTCGGCTTTTTCGTGGCCCGGCGCCTGGCTGGAGACTTGCTGGCTGGCCGGGCCTTCCGTGTCCGGCCTTTGCCCGACCCTTTGGCATCATAGCTGTGCTCGGACGCTGGAAATGTGCCGCCGCGCACCTCTTTAGCATAAGACGCAATCGCGCCTTCAATAGCTTTACCAATGCGACCAAATTCGCGAACAAATTTCGGCACTCTCGGCGAGAGGCCAAGCATGTCCTCCATCACGAGAATTTGCCCATCACAGGCGGACGAAGCGCCAATGCCGATGGTTGGAATGGCCAGCGTATTGGTGATCCGCGCCGCCAGTTCACCAGCCAGAGCCTCAAGGACAACTGCAAATGCACCGGCTTCGGCAACCACGCGGGCATCTTCTTCAATCGCCGCCCAATCGGACCGTTCTGTGCCCTGCGGCTTAAACCCGCCAATCACGTTAACGGACTGCGGTGTCAAACCGATATGCGCCATCACCGGAATGCCACGCTCAACAAGATAGGCGATGGTCTCCTGCATGCGCCGGCCACCTTCGAGCTTTACGGCGCCGCAATCGGTTTCCTTCATCACCCGCGCCGCATTACGAAACGCCATCTGCGGGCTTTCCTCATAGGTGCCAAACGGCATATCGATGACCACCAATGAGCGCTTGGCACCGCGGACCACAGCCCGGCCATGCATAATCATCAGGTCGAGGGGAACCGGCACGGTGGTCTCATAGCCGTGCATCACCATGCCCAGGCTGTCTCCAACCAACAGAAAATCACAGTATTTGTCGGCAATCGCTGCCGTGTGGGCGTGATAGGAGGTCAGCGACACAATTGGTCGGACACCCTTGAGCGCTGTGATATCGGGCGCCAAGCGGCGTTTTAGGGTGGGTCTTTGCGACATTTTCTGAGTTTTTGGGGCTGCGGAGCACGAAGCCCTTGGCCCGGTCAGGCCTTGGTCTCGGCCCTAAACTTGGCACTCGAACTCGATGAAATTACACGGTAAAGTGGCATTTGACCAATCCCCTCCGGGAAACAAGGTCAACGTTGACGAATTACAACACTCAGTACTGCTCCTAACCAATTCCTCACAGTTAAAGTTGCAAGGGCGACTTAGGGTTTGGTAACCAAGATTTAGGGCGGCCCGCGTAGACCTTTTGCAGACCCTTTGGCGCTGCAAACCCATGGTGGATTTAGTCGTGGCATACCATTATCGAACAACACTCAAGACGTCATCTTTAGCAATTGGCACACTGGCATCCCTTGCCACGCTGTTGGCCGTTGCTGTGCTTGGCATCGTGGCCGTGCCCACGGGTGCCTCAGCACAATATTACACAAGCCCATATAACAATCGTGGCTATCGCAGCCCCGGCTACGCGCCCAACGGCTATTATCTCAAGAAAAAGCGCCGCGTTCGCCGCGTGCGCAGATCACGTGGGCCCAAGAAGTCGCGCAAGCGCCGCCGCACATATGCCAAAACTCTTAGAGAGCCCGTTGGCAAAGTCCTTCTTTTGATCTCGCTCAAGAAGCAGCAAATCAAGGTCT
>JAHZKN010000135.1 GCA_022600335.1 Alphaproteobacteria bacterium | reverse complement strand
AGCTTGATTTTATTTGGATTTTGCGACAGGCCAATGCCATGGATGAAGCGGCCTGCAAGTAGCAAGAGCCCAATGAGATGCAGCAACAGATGCGGTGCGCTAAGGGATTCCGCAAGCATCATGACAATCAATGCAAATGGCGTATATTCAGCAAAGTTTGCGTGGATGCGCATGCGTTGCAGGAGGTCACGATCTTCACCTGGGCCATAGGGAACCAGTGCGCTACGCCTGCGGGCAATGACACGGAACGACAGCCAAATAAATAGAGCAGCCAGTGGGGCAGCGTACAGTGCGGTAATTGCCATCATTGAAGTTTCCTTATCGCTTGCGCGCACAACGTGTTGCTATCAGGGGTAGGGCTTTGAAGCGGCAACGCCCCTACTCTCCAATAATCTTGACGAGTACGCGTTTGCGTCGTCGTCCGTCGAACTCACCATAAAAGATTTGCTCCCATGGTCCAAAGTCCAATCGTCCTTCAGAAACAGCGACGACGACTTCGCGGCCCATAATTTGCCGTTTTAGGTGCGCGTCGGCGTTGTCTTCTCCGGTACGGTTGTGGTGGTAGGCTGATGTTGGTGCGTGTGGGGCCAAAGATTCGAGCCATGTTTCGTAATCGTGGTGCAGGCCAGATTCATCATCATTGATAAATACCGATGCCGTGATGTGCATGGCATTGATTAAGGCTAGTCCCTCTTGAATGCCACTCTCTCTAAGGCATGAGTCAACATCGGGTGTAATGTTGCGCAACGCCCGTCGTGTCGGGATTTCGAACCAAAGCTCTTTGCGATAGGACTTCACGAGTTCATTCCATTGATCTGCCAATTATGTGTCTGCATCTACGATCCAGCGTCGGCCTTCGCGTTCAGGCGTGCAATCAGGCTAGAGGCATCCCAACGCCCGCCACCGAGGTTTTGAACGTCTTCATAGAATTGATCGATCAGTGCCGTCACCGGTAGACGAGCCCCATTGCGTTGCGCTTCTGCCTGGCAAATTGCAAGATCTTTGCGCATCCAATCAACGGCAAATCCAAAATCAAACTCGGCATTGGCCATGGTTTTCCATCGATTATCCATCTGCCAGGATTGTGCTGCACCTTTGGAGATTGTGTGCATCACCTTTTCAAGATCAAGGCCAGCGCAGTGTGCAAAGTGAATGGCTTCGGACAGACTTTGTAACAGCCCGCCGATCGCAATTTGGTTCACCATCTTCGCCAACTGACCCGAACCTGAGCTGCCGATCAGCGTCACCATTCGGGAATAGCTTTGGATCACCGGCTCAGCGCGTTGGAAGGCAGCCTCCTCGCCACCGACCATGACCGTCAATGTGCCGGAGTCCGCGCCGGCCTGGCCTCCCGAGACGGGCGCATCCAGAAAGTGAAACCCACGTTCAGCCGCCAAGGCAGACAGCTCGCGTGCGACTTCAGCGGATGCTGTGGTGTGGTCCACAAAGACCGCACCCGGCTTTAGGGTGGCAAACGCGCCGTCGGGGCCCGTGGTCACGGCGCGCACGTCATCGTCATTACCGACACAGGAAAACACAAAATCTGCACCTTCCGCCGCCGCAGCAGGTGTCGCTACAGATGCACCGGTGGCAAACTCACGAACCCATTGGTCTGCTTTTTGAGAGCTTCGGTTGTAGACCGTCACCTGATGGCCACCCTTGGCCGCCAGATGCCCGGCCATGGGGTAGCCCATTATACCCAGTCCGATCCATGCCACCTTCGCCATGCTTGCCTACCTGTTAATTTCACCGCGCAGTGTTTGCTCGTGTCACCGCCCATCAAGGATCAGTCTTAGGGCAAGTGGCAGACGAGCAAAAGAAAAACCCCTCTCTGAGCAGGAGAGGAGTTTTTCGGTAGAGACCGCGATGGGATGCGCGGTTAGTGGGTCGTGTGGAGCTGGTGGGAGTCGGGAGTAAAAGCTTTAGCAGACTGGGCATTGCTCAGACAGACCATCAAAATGGTAGCTGTGACTGCGAAGCATGCAAAGGCGCCAATTCTGGTCCAATGCCATTTCGTGTGTCTGAGCAATTGATGCGTACTGAGGTCCATGTGTGTACTTTACAGTGTGAGTTCGTGGCGCATTGAAAACAGTTCGAAGATCGTGTTCGATCGTTTCTGTTATTCCTTTTGTAACCGATAACGTCTTGTTAGGCCAGTTGAGATGATCAACATAATGAACTGGCCATTGGCCAATTTAACGAATTCTTTAAGAGTATTAACACACGAGACTTAGCGTGCCGCCGCACGTAGACTTTTCAAGGTTTCATCCGGAGATATCGCGTCCGGATCCAGGATCAATTCAAGAAGCGCCGGTTTTCCGCTTTTTAGTGCGCGTTCAAGTGCGGGTGCAAAAGCATCAGTTTTGCGGACTTGTTCGCCAAACGCCCCATAACTTTTAGCAAGTTCGGCAAAGTTTGGATTGGTGAGTGTGGTTGCAATCACCCGATCAGGAAAGCGCTGGTCTTGATGCATGCGAATTGTGCCGAGCATACTGTTGTTGGCGACAATGATCAGAATGGGCAGTCCATATTGTACGGCAGTTGCTAGTTCTTGGATGGTCATCATCAAACAGCCGTCGCCTGCAAATGCGACGACGCGACGTTTTGGGTGGGCAAGTTTGGCTGCGATAGCGGCGGGTAGGCCATACCCCATTGACCCAGCTTGTGGGGGCAAGACAGGTCCGGAACCCTTTGTAGATGAAATAGCGATGTACAAACTGTGTGTAGTTGCCGGCTCCGTTCGTGATAATTGATCGATCGTGCAGGGTTTTAGACAGCTGCCGGACGACCTCTTCCAACCGCACCGCACCCGGCGTCTTTTTGGGTTTGCAGCTTGCTTTATGGGCCTGGCGCAAATCTCGCCGCCAGGCCGCCCAGCGAGCCTTTTTGGGGCTTGGTAGTTTTTTGAGTGCCGCACTGAAAGCCTGCGGCTGGCATGCAATGGCAATGTCGGCAGCTGCGGCTTTAGAGATGTCATCTTCGCATGTGTGCACGTGGATGAGGGTTTGGTTTGGCGTCGGCGCTTTTATGAGCGTGTAGTGTCCGGTGGTGATGTCACCAAGGTTAGCACCGATGACCAACAACAAATCCGCGCCTCTGATTGCCGTTGCCAGATTGGCATTGATGGCGATGCCGGCATGGCCGACGTAACAGCGATGGCGATTGTCGACAAAGTCCTGACAACGGAACGCTGCTGCCACAGGCAAATCAAACCGGTCGGCAAACGCCTCAATCTGGTTCTGTGTTTTTTTGCTCCATGGCCCGCCACCGACAATCATCAGTGGGGCTTCTGCGTTCTTTAGCGCGTCTTGCACGGCGCTGAGATCAGATT
>JAHZKN010000134.1 GCA_022600335.1 Alphaproteobacteria bacterium | reverse complement strand
GTCAAACCGTTGCCGCGGTAGCGCAACGAGGTCTTCTACGCGTGGAAGACCGCGCGCGGCGGCTTTTAGGTCGCGGCGCCCCGCTTCCACGCGCCGCCGTGTTGCAACCCTGAGCCGCGACTGGCGGTCCGCCAGGTCCGCAATGAGGTCAGCGTACTTGGGCACCGTCCATTCGGCAGCTTTTGTTGGCGTGGGCGCGCGCGCATCTGCGACAAGGTCAATTAGTGTCCAGTCTGTTTCGTGTCCAACGGCTGCGATGATTGGGACGGCGCTGGCGGCTGCGGCGCGGACAACGGCTTCATCATTGAAGCTCCATAAATCCTCCAGGCTTCCGCCGCCGCGGGCGACAATAATAATATCTGGCTGCGGGATTTTTGGGACAGCGCCAAGTTGGCTCATGCCTTGAATGGCGCGTGCGATGTCTGGCGCGCTGCCTTCACCTTGTACTTTCACCGGCCATATGAGGACATGGGTTGGAAACCGTTCTGTAAAACCTGCGAGAATATCACGAATGACCGCGCCGGTTGGTGAAGTTATTACACCAACAGTTTGCGGTAGGAATGGAATTTTCTTTTTCCGGTCGTCGTCAAAAAGACCTTCTGCAGCCAGCCTTTTCTTGCGCTCTTCAAGTTGAACCATCATGGCACCAAGGCCAGCGGGCTCAAGAGCGTCAATGACGATTTGGTATTTTGACGAGCCGGGGTAAGACGACACCTTGCCGGTGGCGATCACCTCCATGCCGTCTTCAGGCTTGATCTTGAGGCGCGAAAAGACGCCGCGCCAGATCACTGCTTCAATTTTTGCTCGCTGATCTTTGAGCGCGAAATAGCAATGACCAGAGGCGTGCGGTCCGCGGTAGCCGGAGATTTCACCGCGCAACCGGATGTAGCCAAAGCCATCCTCAAGCGCCCGCTTGATGGCGCTGGAGAGTTCCGAAACGCTAAATTCTGCGGCGTTAGCGCCCTTGCCGGCGGGTTTGGTTTGAAGATCTGCCACGAATCGTCCGAGGTTGGTGTCTGCTCCAGGCATGATACATCATGATCTGGGCATTCCAGTCCTCATGCGCCACAATGTGCCGAAACTCTAGGGCTCTTCCCCATGAATGTTCTGTTGATTGGATCGGGTGGCCGCGAGCATGCGCTCGGCTGGGCACTCGCAAAGTCTGTGAAAGTCGCAAAGATTTTTTGCGCACCGGGCAATGCTGGCATCGCCGAGGTGGCAACATGTTTGACGTTAGATGTGTCGGATCATGCGGCTGTGGCCAAGTTCTGCGCCGAAGAAGAGATTGGTCTGGTCGTTGTCGGTCCCGAGGCCCCGTTGGTTGATGGCTTAGTCGACAGTTTACACGCAGACGGGATTCGTGCCTTCGGGCCAAGCAAAGCTGCAGCCGCCCTCGAAGGGTCAAAAGGCTTCACCAAGGACCTGTGCCAAGCCCAAGGCATACCAACAGCTGGCTATGTCCGGTGCTCAGATTTGGCCACGGCCCAAGCCGCCATTGACACCCGCGGTGTGCCGATCGTCATCAAGGCGGATGGGCTTGCGGCTGGCAAAGGCGTTGTGATCGCACAAACCCGCGACCAAGCGAATGCTGCGATCGCGGCGTGTTTTGAAGGTGCGTTTGGCGGCGCCGGAGCCGAGGTTGTCATTGAAGACTTTTTGCAGGGCGAAGAAGCCAGTTTCTTTGTGCTTGTCGATGGCGAACACATTTTGCCGCTTGCCACAGCCCAGGATCACAAGCGGGTTGGCGATGGTGATACTGGACCCAACACCGGTGGCATGGGAGCCTATTCACCGGCACCTGTAATGACAGATGAACTGGTTCAACGCACGCTGGATGAAATTATCACGCCGACGGTCAAGGGGATGGCAGAGCGTGGGATGCCGTATCAAGGTGTGCTTTATGCTGGCTTGATGATCACCGACAAAGGTCCGGAATTGATCGAATACAACGTCCGCTTCGGGGATCCGGAATGCCAAGTGTTGATGGCGCGTTTACAGTCTGATCTGGCAGAGCTGTTGATCGCTACCTGTGATGGTAACTTGGACGCCGTCAAAGCTCAGTGGGATGACGCGTCAGCCTTGTGCGTGGTGATGGCGGCGGATGGATATCCGGGGGCGGCTAAAAAAGGCTCTGTGATTTCCGGGCTACTGGCAGCCGGGCAATCAGCCGGCGTCACCATCTTTCACGCTGGAACCAAACAGAATGGTGACCATATCGTCGCCAATGGTGGCCGCGTTCTGGGTATCACGGCTGTTGGTGCAACAGTCAAACAAGCGCAAAGCCGGGCTTACGCTGCCGTCTCCAAAATCGATTGGCCGGATGGGTTCTGTCGATCTGATATTGGTTGGCGTGCTGTAGCGCGCGAAGAAGACCTGGCGTGAGCGTGCATTTATGCACCTAAACTGTGTGCTTGCGCGTTAGCGGCGCAATTCAGCCCAAGCAAGCCACTGTTTCACGCGCGCTTCTGGATCTTGTGCCGTGAGAAAGTCGGTGATCACGGCTGCCGAGTCTGCGCCTGCGTCGAGCGCTTGCGTTGCCCGCTCCGGAGTCAAGCCGCCAATGGCGACCAGCGGCAGCACGCCAATTTTTTCTTTCCACTTTGAGATGGGCTCGAGTCCTTGTGGGGCCCATGGCATCTTTTTGAGCTTGGTCTCGTAAATCGGTCCGAGCGCCACATAGTCGGGCCCTGCATCAAGGGCACGCGTGAGTTCGTCTTCGCTATGAGTTGAG
>JAHZKN010000133.1 GCA_022600335.1 Alphaproteobacteria bacterium | reverse complement strand
TGCTTGCTTGATCTCAGGCTTTGTCGATTTCAATGCAACATTGAAAATCACCTGATTGGCTTCTGACACCAGTGTCGATTTCTCAGTGATCACCGGTGAAATAATAATGTCGTAGGCGCGAACTTTATCGATCATTGCTTCGCCCCTTTGCCTTGCCCCTCAAAACGGGCTTCGAGCGCCTCAACCGCTGCCTTAGTCAACACCAACTTCCGCCGCCGCAGCACATCGTACGCGTTGATCCCCTGGATCGGCAGCACATCAATATTTGGAATGTTACGCGCTGCACGTGCAAACGGCTCATCAAGCGTTGCCCCATCGATAATCAGGGCATTGGATACATCAAGCTTGTCAAACTGCGTCTTCAGGCCCTTGGTCTTGCCATCCTTCGACACCGCATTGTCAAGCACCACAATCTCACCGGCCTTAGCTTTGCTCGAGAGTGCATGCCGCAGAGCCAGCGCACGTACCTTCTTTGGCATCGCGACCGCATGACTTCTCATTTTGGGTCCAAAGGACTTGCCGCCACCGCGAAATTGGGGTGCCGACCTCGCACCGTGACGCGCACCACCAGAGCCCTTCTGACGAACGATTTTACGTGTCGACGCGGTGACCATGGACCGGTTCTTAGAATGGTGTGTTCCAGCCATGCGCTTCAACAGCTGGTAGCGCACGATGCGCTGCAGCAAATCTTGGCGCGGCTCGAGACCAAAAATCGCATCGGCAAGTTCAAGCTGGCCGGCGGCTTTGGCGTCCAATGTTGTGACCTTTGTTTTCATCACGCGCCGTCCTTCTTCGCAGCAGTCGCGCTGCCGTCGCTCTTGATCGCAGCTGGAAACGGTGCGTCCTTTGGCGTCGGCTTTTTCACCGCGTCGCGCACAATGACCCAACCGCCCTTGGCGCCCGGCACAGCACCACGCACCATCAGCAAGCCGCGCTCGACATCGGTTTTCACAACAACAAGGTTCTGCGTTGTCACGCGCTCGTCACCGAGGTGCCCAGCCATCTTCTTACCTTTGAAGACTTTGCCCGGGTCCTGACACTGACCCGTTGAACCGTGACTACGATGTGAAATCGAAACACCGTGCGACGCGTTCAAGCCACCAAAGTTCCAACGCTTCATCGCGCCTTGGAAACCCTTGCCTTTGCTGGTGCCAGTAACGTCAATAAACTGACCCGGAACAAAGTGATCGGCTGTAATTTCGGAACCAACCTCAATCATGTTGTCAGGCGAGACACGAAACTCGGCAAGTTTGCGTTTTGGCTCGACCTTGGCCACAGCAAAGCTTTGCCGCTCTGACTTTGTGAGCCGCGCAGGTTTGCGTGTCCCGGCACCTAACTGAACCGCGGTATAGCCATTTTTTTCTTCGGTGCGCTGACCTACGACTTGCAGCTTTTCAAGCTTCAAGACCGTCACAGGAATATGATCCCCTGCGTCGGTAAATATGCGGGTCATGCCCACCTTCTGTGCAATCACTCCGGAACGCATTGTCGCGCATTCCTTCCCTAGCTGGTGTCATGCAGTCGGTCCAAAAATCCAACCGCAGAGGACGAAGGCATTTCTAAAGTTTGATCTCAACGTCCACACCGGCAGCCAGATCGAGCTTCATCAGCGCGTCGACTGTTTGCGGGGTTGGATCAACGATGTCTAAGAGACGCTTGTGTGTTCGCATTTCGAACTGCTCACGGCTCTTTTTATCAATGTGTGGCGAACGATTAACGGTGAATTTTTCAATGCGCGTTGGCAACGGGATGGGCCCGCGAACGTCCGCACCTGTCCGCTTTGCCGTATTCACAATCTCACGCGTCGACGCATCGAGAATTCGATGATCAAACGCCTTGAGACGAATGCGGATGTTTTGGCTTTGCATAGTTTTCTAACTCACCAAATAGAGAAAGCGCGATTTGTGTTACCGCCTCGCGCTTTCTATCCCAGTTCCCTTATGCGTCGATCTTTGCCACAACGCCGGCGCCGACCGTTCGTCCACCCTCGCGGATGGCGAAGCGGAGCTTCTCTTCCATCGCGATCGGCTGAATAAGCTCGACATCAATTGTGACATTGTCACCCGGCATCACCATTTCCGTGCCTTCCGGCAAGGTCACAACACCGGTGACGTCGGTGGTGCGGAAATAGAACTGCGGACGATAGTTGGTGAAGAATGGCGTGTGACGGCCACCTTCTTCTTTGGTCAAGATATAGGCCTCGGCCTTAAACTTAGTGTGCGGCGTGATAGTGCCTGGGTGACATAGAACCTGGCCACGCTCGACAGCTTCTTTTTCGATGCCGCGCAACAGACAGCCAACGTTGTCGCCAGCTTCACCCTGATCGAGCAGCTTGCGGAACATTTCAACACCGGTAACCGTTGTCTTCTGCGTGTCTTTGATGCCGACAATTTCAACTTCTTCGCCAACTTTGACGATGCCGCGCTCAACACGACCCGTTACAACGGTGCCGCGACCAGAGATCGAGAACACGTCCTCAATTGGCATCAAGAACGGCTGATCCTTCGGACGGTCCGGTGTTGGGATGTACTCGTCAACAGAGGCCATCAACTTCAAGACAGAGTCTCTGCCGATTTCCGGATTCTTGTCTTCCAGCGCGCATAGTGCCGATCCCTGGGTGATGGGAATGTCATCGCCTGGGAACTGGTAAGCCGACAGAAGCTCGCGAATTTCCATTTCAACAAGCTCAAGCAGATCAGGATCGTCAACCTGGTCAACTTTGTTCATATAGACAACGAGAGCCGGAACACCAACCTGACGGGCCAGCAGAATGTGCTCGCGGGTCTGTGGCATTGGGCCATCAGCAGCTGACACAACCAAAATAGCCCCGTCCATCTGCGCCGCACCGGTGATCATGTTCTTCACATAATCGGCGTGGCCTGGGCAGTCGACGTGCGCGTAGTGGCGGGCTTCAGTTTCATACTCAACGTGCGCCGTGGAGATGGTGATGCCGCGCTCACGCTCTTCAGGCGCTTTATCGATTTGGTCATAGGCGGAGAACGTCGCACCACCTGTTTCTGCGAGCACTTTGGTAATCGCCGCAGTCAACGATGTCTTGCCATGGTCAACGTGACCGATCGTTCCAATGTTGCAATGCGGCTTAGTCCGCTCGAATTTTTCTTTAGCCATGGCTTGGCTCTCCGTCTTCAAGTTTCGTCCCCAACTGGGACTGGTTAAGAACTCTTATTGAACCAGGGCCTAAGCCCCAGCAGGTTTTGCCGACTAAGCGAACTTTGCTTTCACCTCGTCGGCGACGTTTCTAGGCACTTCTTCATAGTGGGCGAACTGCATCGAATACTGCGCACGCCCTGTAGACATCGACCGCAGTGTATTGATGTAACCAAACATATTCGCGAGCGGCACATAGCAGCGGACAACCGTTGCGTTACCGCGCATCTCTTGGCTACGAACCTGCCCACGACGCGAATTTACGTCACCGATGATGCCACCGAGAAATTCTTCCGGTGTGACAATCTCAACGTCCATGATTGGCTCAAGGAGCTTGACGCCAGACTTTTCACACGCTTCACGGACCGCAAAACGGGACGCAATTTCAAAGGCAATTGCAGATGAGTCGACTTCGTGGAACGCGCCGTCGTAAAGCGTCACCTTCATGTCGACCATTGGAAAACCAATGAGGACGCCTGTGTCCCAAACAGACCGAATGCCCTTTTCAACACCCGGAATGTATTCTTTAGGAACGGCACCACCAACAATCGTTGATTCAAACTCATTGCCTGCGCCAGTCTCATTGGGTTCAAGCTTGAATTTCACGCGCGCAAACTGACCCGTACCACCGGTCTGCTTCTTGTGCGTGTAGTCAATCTCAGTTGCTTTGCCCAAGGCCTCACGATAGGCCACCTGTGGCGCGCCGATTGTCGCTTCGACTTTGTGGGTCCGCTTCAGGATGTCGACCTTAATGTCGAGATGAAGCTCGCCCATACCCTTCAAAATTGTCTCGCCAGATTCCTGATCGACGGAAACTGTAAACGATGGATCTTCGAGCGACATTTCATTGAGCGCCAGCGCCATCTTTTCCTGATCCGCCTTAGTCTTCGGCTCGACTTTCACTTCGATCACGGGATCCGGGAATTCCATCTTTTCAAGGATCACCTGATTGTTAGGATCACACAACGTTTCACCGGTGCGAGTATCCTTCAGGCCTTGAAGCGCAATGATATCACCAGCACATGCGACCTTAATCTCTTCGCGGTCGTCGGCGTGCATCATGTACATACGCCCAGC
>JAHZKN010000132.1 GCA_022600335.1 Alphaproteobacteria bacterium | reverse complement strand
CAACGGACTTCATTGACGTTGTGAGTGAGGAATCTGCACCGACAAATTTTTCGAACGCAAAGCGCGGGATTTTCGTGACAACATAATCAATCGTTGGCTCGAATGCAGCCGGAGTCGCACCACCGGTGATGTCATTTTTGAGCTCATCAAGCGTGTAGCCAACGGCTAGCTTTGCCGCCACTTTTGCAATTGGAAACCCAGTTGCCTTTGAAGCCAGTGCAGATGAGCGGGACACCCGCGGGTTCATCTCAATGACAATCAGCCGACCGTCTTCAGGATTGACAGCAAATTGAACGTTAGAGCCACCAGTCTCGACACCAATTTCGCGCAGCACTGCAATCGAGGCGTCGCGCATGATCTGGTATTCTTTGTCAGTGAGCGTTAGCGCTGGTGCCACCGTAATGGAATCGCCCGTGTGCACACCCATCGGGTCTACGTTTTCAATGGAGCAGATAATGATGCAGTTATCGGCGTGATCACGCACGACTTCCATTTCGTATTCTTTCCAGCCCAAAACAGACTGTTCGATCAAAACTTGTGATGTTGGCGAAGCATCAAGGCCACCATCGATAATTTCAAAATATTCTTCGCGGTTGTAAGCAATGCCGCCGCCGGTTCCGCCGAGTGTAAAAGACGGACGAATGATGGCTGGCAGACCAATCTCTTCAAGCGCTTCCTTCGCCTCATCACGCGTGTGAGCCAACTTTGACTTTGGCGTCTCAAGACCAATCTTGTGCATGGCTTCGCGAAACAGCTCGCGATCTTCCGCTTTATCAATGGCCTCAGCCTTGGCACCGATGAGCTCCACGTCAAACTTTGTCAATACGCCCTGCTTGTCGAGCGCGAGTGCGGTGTTGAGTGCGGTTTGCCCACCCATGGTCGGCAAAATGGCATCGGGGCGTTCTGCTTCTATAATTTTTGCAACAATCTCGGGCGTGATCGGCTCAACGTAGGTTGCGTCGGCGAGATCCGGGTCGGTCATGATCGTTGCCGGATTGGAGTTGACCAAAATGATCCGGTAACCTTCTTCCTTGAGCGCTTTCAAGGCCTGGGTTCCGGAATAGTCAAATTCACAAGCCTGGCCGATCACGATGGGCCCGGCCCCGATAATCAGGATCGAATTGATGTCTGTGCGTTTTGGCATGTCGGGGGCGTGTTCTAGTGGACGCGGCCGGGTTTGGCTATAGCGCGCAAGCGCGCGGACACGGGATAATCCGATAGTCGGTGTGGATAGGCATCATAATGGCAGGCATGGTGGTTGCGCGGCCGCAAAGAACGGAGCGCAAAGGGTGCAAACCGCTATCAGTGTTAGTTCACGGCACGACGCCTAATTTATCTTCGGCTCGGCGATATCCACTGACGTTGGATAGGTGTAGGTTTCTGCATATATTGGCTTATCACGCATACCCTTGCGAGCATAAATTGTGCCCGCCAATAGGCCGGTCTTTGGGTCGACATAGATGATCCGCTCAGCCTCATTCTTCGGCCTCGTGTCTTTGCCTGCGGTCGGCTTAGAGGTGTCTTCAATACCCATGTAGGCGCGTAGTTGGCGGCCTTTTACTGGCTCCACTCCAAGACAGCGAAACGTACCAACGTCATTCTGACGCGGACCCGTTATGGACTGGAAAAATGTGAAAAGCTGCCCGGTCGCTTCCGCATCCAGCTTTTTCCAAGCACCCCCCCCATTTGACCAGGCTTTGCCACCAATCAAAATGCTTTCAACCGGTTTTGGATTTGTAAGCAACGTCACCACCTGACGCATGCGATCCGGCGCCACAACCTCAATGGTCATTTTGGCCGGACCATTTTGGGTAATCATGTTGGTTTCTTTGCGGAAGATCTTTGTCGCAGATTGCAGTTTGACAGCTTCAGTCACTTCCTTGGTGCAATCAGCGACAGCTGGTGCAGTGCCCATTGCTATACCTAGACCTAAAGCTACCCAATACACGCGCGGCATCGGCGCTCTCCTTTACAATTATTGCTCACGCGGTGGCGTGGACATCATATCTAGTTCTTTGTTGCCATTGGCGCACCTACAGGGGGCTCAACTTTGAGATTGTCGGCATAGGTATAGACCTGATGCACATTTGGTGAGCTTTCCTCTCCAACCTTGGAAATGAGGTTGAACGCTAGTAATCCTGTTTTCGGATCGACATAAATGGTGCGCACCAACCCTTCTGTATCACCCGCTTTCGCAGGCGGCGTGCGATAGCCCTTATAGGTGTTGCCCTCATAGCTGACGTCACCAAGACAGATGAATTCAGGCGCCTCTTTCTTTTCCGGCACAAAGACGGTGCGCAAATGTTGGGTGACCATCCTGCCGAATTGGGGTTGCATTTCGTACCAGCCATTGCCCTCGTCAAACCAGGCGTGCTTGCCGATACCAATGGTTTCCAAAACCTGATTTCCAGGTGCTTCAATCTTTCGATGCATAGAGGCAGGCGGTACGTATGTGAACGTTTGTGTCTGAACGCCAGCCACGGTTTTTGACACCACCTTCTCCTGCCATCCCTTGCTCTTGCGCTGCTTTTCAAAGGCGGCTTCAACTTCCGCACCACAGGCTTTTGTTGCTTCGGTGGCGCTTGCTACTGGCACACCGACGGTCACCAAAACCGCACAATAAACAGACAAACGTACGTGCATTATCAACCTCTCTAGAATGGCTATTGGCCCATTTATACGGGCCCCTGGTCAGTCATGGACCTTAAACTTCGGAAATGTTTTACGTACCACGTGCCCTCTAGTCCTAATGCTTTGTTTTACCGTACTTTTCTCGCATTTTCTGGCACGGATCAGGACGCTCCTTGGGCGCTGTCCAAATCACATAATCCGCACTTGAGGCAGCAAATACCGGGGCAGAACCCGTGGTCTTTGCGTCCACAACAGGGATCTCCTTGAACATCACTGTGACAAAGTCCGGCACGCCGCGCGCAGCCAGATACCAAGGCACGCCGCGGTCCTCGCGCACATGGCCATTGCCAGTGAATAGCATGGCAGCGCCGTGTTCCTCTGCCGCGCGGAGGGTGACATCAGCGAGTGTTGCATCGCGCAGTCGCTGGGCACGCGCCATCGGCTCAAAGGCTGATTTTGGCAATATGCCACAATGCGATGCTTCAATCTGAGCCACCGATGCCGCCTGCTGTTCTGCAGCCAGCGGAAGATCTAATTTTAAACGCTGTGCATCCGCTGGCAGACGTTTGTCACCACCGGGCTTTGCCACAGCGCGCACAGACTTGCGATCGACATCGCCAGCGTAAACCGGCAACCCGGCCTTGAGCACAACGTCAATCAACGGTGCGAAACTGTCCGCATCTGGCCAACCCCGCGCGCGCCACTTGGCGGCCGTGAAAAAGGCATCTAAACGTTCCTTGTCTGTCGCATCTTTTGAAGATATCGCAGCGTCTATCTCGTGTTGGAGATCAGTTGTGACATGTTCGAATACAGCGGCGACTTTTGTGGTGTTTTTGCCGCTTGCCTCTCGGCGCTTGACAATTTCTTTGACAAGGCGCGCACGCAACTCATGGTGCAAGGGATTGTCATGCACCTCACCCAACAGAACAATGCTCGACTGAGCAAGCCGCGTAAAAAAGGCGGTCGCGTCAACCGTCGCTTGTCGTTTCACTGACCATGGCCGGAGCAGCGTTTGGTCGGATCGCGGCATTTTGGTCTGAAGTGCTAACGCATCGTTAGCGCTGGCGCGCTGCGATGGCATCACTGCTACAACTACTAATGCAGCAACGAGCGCGACGGCAACCTTTTTGGGCGTCGGGTGCAAAACTGCGCGCATCACACGACCGAACCGCATCGTGATCTTTCCGTTACGCTTTTGTCGCGGTCCCATGCTGACGGGCGTGCCTTGAACTAGTTTTTCTTTTTGCGCATCAACTCGGCAAAGCGATCAAAAAGATAATGGCTATCTTGTGGGCCAGGTGAGGCTTCGGGATGATATTGAACCGAAAACGCCGGTCGGTCCTTGGCCTGGATCCCACAATTGCTACCGTCAAACAGCGATACATGGGTTTCTTCAACATCGCGGGGCAGTGTCTCGCGATCAACTGCAAAGCCATGATTCATCGACGTGATTTCAACCTTGCTGGTGGTGAAATCCTTCACCGGATGATTGGCGCCGTGAT
>JAHZKN010000131.1 GCA_022600335.1 Alphaproteobacteria bacterium | reverse complement strand
CTCAGGTGCCATGTTGGCAATTGTTGCGCGATCAGCCAGTGACATATGATTCAAGCCTGGCCCATAAAATTCCACAAACTTGCTGACCACACCTTTTTGGCGCAGCATTTGTGTGACGGTGAGCACCAAGTCTGTCGCCGTGACGCCCTCGTTGAGTTTTCCAGTTAGTTTGAAGCCGATGACTTCGGGCACCAACATAGAAATGGGTTGGCCAAGCATGGCTGCTTCAGCCTCAATGCCGCCAACACCCCAGCCAAGCACGCCAAGACCATTGACCATCGTTGTGTGGCTGTCGGTGCCAACAAGGGTGTCAGGATAGGCAACGGTGGCGCTGTCGGCCATTTCGTTGGTCCACACGGTTTGTGCCAGATACTCGAGATTGACCTGATGGCAGATGCCAGTGCCTGGTGGCACCACGCGGAAGTTGGCAAAGGCCTGCTGGCCCCACTTTAGAAACTTATAGCGCTCTTGGTTGCGCGCATATTCCAGATCAACGTTGTGTGCAAACGCTTTGGGCGTGCCAAATTCATCAACGATTACGGAATGGTCGATGACCAGATCGACAGGAACCAAAGGATTGATCTTGTTCGGTTCGCCACCCAAGGTGCGCATGCCGTCGCGCATTGCCGCAAGATCTACGACTGCGGGCACACCCGTGAAGTCCTGCATGAGGACGCGAGCGGGACGAAACCCAATTTCACTGCCGGCACCGCCTTTGTCGACGAGCCACTTGGCCATCGCGGTGATGTCATCTTTTTTGACCGTCCGCCCATCTTCAAAACGCAACAGGTTTTCCAGTAAGACTTTGAGCGAAAACGGTAGGCTCGATATGCCGGAGAGACCATTTTTCTCAGCTTCTGGGAGCGCGTAGTAGGTGTAATCCTGTCCATCAACAGTGAGTGTTTTGCGGCAGTTGAAACTGTCGGCAGACACTGGAGTTTTGGCAGCGCTGGGTGATTTGGACAAAATGGGTCTCCTCGATGTCCGGTGATCGTCGTGGCTAGTGGACGAGAGGCTTAGATCTCAGCAGTCTTCGCAACCGGCGGGGCCTGGATCAAAGCGTTCGCTTTTACGCTAGCATGTTGATGACAGTGCCCTTTATAAGGTTCACCGATGGCCGCCGCCAGCCACCCGGGTCAAGAATTTTGCGGCAAACCGCCACTCTTGATCCTTTCTACGAGAACCAGCGAGACGTTTTTGATCCTGTCCATCGAAAATTTATGCGTGACCCGTGGTGAACGCCCGATCATCGATGGACTTTCGTTCAACGTTGGTTCGGGTGAAGCACTCGTTGTTATGGGTGCAAATGGCAGTGGTAAGACGACGTTGTTGAGAGCGCTGGCTGGCTTTATTCAACCCAAGTCCGGTGCGATCTTACTTGATGGACACAGCGAAGATGCACGGATTTCAGATGCCTGCCACTATGTTGGTCATCTCAATGCGATCAAAACCAGTCAAACCGTCGCCGAGAACCTGTCATTTTATGCTGGCTTTCTCGATGACACGTTGAGCCAAGCCGAGATCTCAGATCGCGTTGAAGACGCGTTGGCGCGATTTGCTTTGGATCGTCTCGCTTCAGTGCCAAGTGGCTATCTGTCAGCGGGTCAAAAGCGGCGGCTTGCGTTGGCACGCGTGTTGTGTGCTGCTCGGCCCATATGGTTGCTCGACGAACCGACGACGTCATTGGATCAAGAAAGTACGACACAACTTGCATCGGTCATCAACGCGCATGTGGCATCCGGCGGCGTGGCGATTGCTGCAACGCATCTTGATCTGGGAGTAGGGCCTGCACGAACGTTACAACTAGATCAAAAAGCGAGGTCGGCATGACCGCGTTTTTCAGACTCGTGGTGCGCGATCTAGAACTTGCGTTTCGTGATGGCGGAGCGTTGGGGACAGCGCTTGGTTTTTTCCTCATGGTGGTTGCAATGATGCCGCTTGGGCTTGGGCCAGACCTCAATCTGTTGTCAAAGCTCGCACCTGGCATCTTGTGGATCGCCCTGCTGCTCTCAGCGTTGCTGTCATTACCACGCATGTTTGAAAGTGATTTTGATGATGGGGCCCTTGAGGTCATTGCAATGGGGCCATTACCGCTCGAACTGATAGTAATTGCCAAGGCTACCGCACACTGGCTGACCACCGGTTTACCGCTTGTCTTGTTGGCTCCTGTGCTTGGCCTGCTTTTGAATTTGGATCTGGCTTCTGCACCGCTGCTTGTCACAGCCATGATACTTGGTACACCGGCTATTAGCTTTCTTGGTGCAATTGGCGCCGCTTTAACCCTAAAGGCCAAACGCAGTGGGTTGCTGTTGGCTTTGCTTGTGTTGCCGCTTTACGTTCCAACTCTGATTTTTGGCATCTCAGCGCTAACCAACCAAATCCTGAATACAGGAGGTGCAGGATCATCGTTGATGATCCTATCGGCGGTGTCACTATTTGCCCTCGTGCTTGGGCCAATTGCCTCAGCTGCAGCGTTGCGGGCACAAATGCAGTAACGTCGGCTAACTGCCGCCACAAAATCGCCGGTTGTATTGGGCCGGGTAGGTTAGAACAAAATGGCTTCGCATATGACCGACAGCATTCAGCCCGAGAAACGTCAGTCTCTGACGCAGAAATTTGCCAATCCGACACGATTTATGGCGCTGTCGGGTCAAGTGCTGCCATGGTCCCTTATCGCAGCCGCTTGCCTGATTAGCTACGCCCTGTACCTCGTGTTTTTCGTTGCGCCCGATGACTATCAGCAGGGCCAGACCGTCAAGATCATGTACATCCATGTTCCAGCCGCGTGGTTGGCGATGATGGCGTACGGCGTGGTCGCTGTTTCAAGTTTTGGACTGTTGGTTTTTCGCCATCCCCTTGCCGATGTCTCTGCTAAAGCAGCCGTACCGATCGGTGCTGCTTTCACGCTTATTGCGTTGATCACAGGATCGTTGTGGGGCAAGCCAATGTGGGGCACCTATTGGGTGTGGGATGCACGCCTGACCTCCGTCCTGATGCTATTTTTTCTGTATCTCGGCCTGATGACGCTGCGCTCCTCCATTGAGGATGAGTTACTAGCTAGCCGCCTGACAGCTATCTTGGCGTTGGTTGGTGTGATCCTGTTGCCAATCATCAAATTTTCCGTCGATTGGTGGAACACGCTGCATCAGCCGTCGACTGGTTTTACATCATCTGTGCACAGCAGCATGCGAACGCCGCTGTTGATCAGTGCGGTCGGCTTTACGTTGCTGTTTTTTTCCATGCACTTAAAGGCCATGCGCAATGAGATTTTACGCCGCCGCGTCAAAACATTGACCCTTGCAGAGGTGGACCGGCAGTCACGGGGATAACAAACGGACTGCACGTGGAGAGAGCATCATGGATCTTGGACAACATGCCAGTTTTATTTGGGCGTCGTACGGTGCGCTGATACTCGTGCTGCTCGCACTTGGGTTATGGTTGGTGCTCGATGGCCGACGCTACCAACGAGCGCTGAAAGATTTTGAAGAGCGCGGCATTAAACGCACGTCTGGCTCGTCACCCGTCGGTTCAACAGACTAGGATCACTGCATTCATGTTGCGCTGGGTTGCAATTCCACTCATTGTTTTTTTGGTTATTGTTGGATTGTTCGCGTTCGCACTCGATGGCGATGGCCCGTCTATTTTGCCGTCCGCTCTTATCGGAAAACCGGCGCCGGATATGTCTTTTGCAGCTTTGACTGAGCTCAAGCACAAGGGTGATGCCGTCGCGGGATTTGATCGGGCGACGTTGCAGAACGGTGAGTCATCGATCGTCAATTTTTGGGCATCATGGTGCGCGCCGTGCATTGCGGAACACCCGTTTCTCTTAGCTCTCAAAAAGCAAACGGGCGTGCGTATTTTTGGCATTAACTACAAAGATGAGGCTGCAAATGCGCGACGCTTCCTCGGCCGATTTGGTAATCCGTATCATGGGGTTGGTGTCGACGGTGATGGCCGTGGGGCTATAGAATGGGGTGTCTCTAAAATGCCAGAGACGTTTGTCGTCGACGGGCAAGGAACGATCGTCGCGAAGCACAGTGGGCCGTTGAGCCAGTCCGTGCTCGATAGCAAGATCCTGCCAGCTCTCAATGCAGCACGCACAAACTGATAAATCTAGCTAGTTGGCGCGCCTACAGTGTCTGGAATTCTCCAGTCGTTTCATTGAGAACGGAAAGATCGCCTGTAGCAATGGCAAAATGACAGCCATGCAGGCTTAGCTTGTCAGTGTTTTCGAGTTCTTGAATAAACGGAAATGTGCGTAGGTTTGCCAGAGACGTTTTGATGGCTGCAAGCTCAAGTGCATCAGCAATTGTTTGCGCATCGCTGTCTTGGTGAGCAGCCATAACGCTAAGCTTGGTATTGTCGAGCATTGAAATCCAATTGCTGATGAAGGCTGCATCGGTTTGCTTCGCTGCGTTTTGATCAACGGCGGCCTTGATACCACCACAGCTGGCATGTCCCATGATCACGATGTGTTTGACGTGGAGATTCAGTACTGCGAATTCCAGTGCTGCGCTGACACCATGATAGCGTCCATCCGTTTCAAACGGTGGCACAAGATTCGCAACATTACGGACGATAAATAGGTCACCTGGCTTGGCGGAAAAAATTGCTTCGGGATCAACACGACTATCGCAGCATGAAATCAGCATCACGTCTGGGCTTTGGCCATGTTCAGCAAGGTGCCGGTAGCGTTCGGCGCTATCACGAAATTCATCGGTTTTAAATTCATGAAAGCGTTTGGCAAGCAGATCTGGGAACTCAGTCATGATGACGTATCTAATCTCAGCAGTTTGAAATCAACGGGCGTGGAGTGCCCTATCCGAAGTGAGAGCCTGTGTCGAGTACCGCTCCCCAACCCCGCGGCTGCTTTCGCCTCAGTGGCAAACTGCCGCCACCTCCGGCGAGGCACGCGATAGCATCGCGGCAGGGGCAGACTTTACGCCGGGACGCACTCAATATTCGGTGCATAGACGCAAGGGACTGGCCTTAAGCCGCATTGAATGCAGGTCCGAAGCCGCTATTATTGTTGCAGTGCAACGAGAATATCCTGGAAGTTCGTCGATTACGACCAGAGCCTACTCAGCAAACCTCACCACCACACAAACATGGGGAATCCCGCTATGCGAGTCCGTCCACGTCGCAGCGTCCTTTATATGCCTGGCGCCAATGCGCGGGCGCTGGAAAAGGCCCAAAGTCTGCCGGCTGATGCGCTCATTCTTGATTTGGAAGATTCGGTTTCGCCGGAAAGTAAGACGGCGGCACGGGACATGGTCTGTTCAGTGGTCAAGCAAGGTGGCTATGGCCGCCGCGAAATTGTGATTCGGCCCAATGCACTGGAAACGGCGTGGGGTACGTCCGATTTTCTTGCCGCTGCCTCTGTAACCCCGGATGCGATCCTGATCCCAAAGGTGGCGCATCCAGGAGACATCATTAGTGCGGCAAAAATTTTGAAATCCGTCAATGCACCAGAAAAAACCCGCTTGTGGGCGATGGTGGAAACTCCGAGTGCCATTTCATACGCAAGGGAAATTGCGGCGGTTGCTAAAGATCCTGAAAATCGATTGACCTGTTTGGTGATGGGTACCAATGACTTGCTGAAGGAGTCTCGCGCACGCGCTCAAGGTGATCGCTTTGCAGTTGTTCCCTGGCTGGCGATGACAATTGTCGCAGCTCGCGCCAACGGCCTCGACGTGATTGATGGTGTTTACAACGAATTTAAAGATGAGACCGGGTTTCGCGCAGAATGTGAACATGGCAAGACGCTGGGCATGGATGGCAAAACCCTGATTCATCCATCACAGGTCGCACCGTGCAACGACATCTTTTCTCCAACCGCAAAAGAGGTGTCGTGGTCGCGCAAAATTATCAAGGCATTCAATCAATCTCAAAATTCTGCCAAAGGCGTGATCACTGTGGATGGAAAAATGGTCGAGCGCCTGCACTTGGCGATGGCGCAACGGACGGTGGCCATTGCTTCAGCCGTCAAAGAGATCGACGATTGGTTCTAACTCCACTCACCAGCGTCAATTTGGCTAGCAGCCCCTATCGGAGGTTGACGAGCCCGGTGCAATTCATGCTATCCGCCCGACAGCGTTTGGCAAAATGAGATCGACATCAATGACCACCACAAAAACCAATCCAGGCAACTTCTTTGAGGATTTCAAACATGGCCAGATCCTCAAGCACACAACGCCAAGAACGCTAACTGAGGGTGATGTTGCACTCTACATGAGCCTCTATGGTCCGCGTTTTGCCGTGCAGTCTTCAGACGCCTTTGCCCGCGCCATTGGCTATCCACGTGCACCGTCGGATGATCTTTTGATGTTTCATATTGTTTTTGGCAAAACCGTGCCTGATGTTTCACTCAATGCCATTGCCAACCTTGGCTATGCCAACGGACGTTTTTTAAAGCCAGTTTATCCCGGTGACACACTGTCGACCGTGTCCGAAGTGATTGGTGTCAAAGAAAATTCAAACGGAGAGACCGGCACAGTCTATGTGCGCTCGACGGGTCGTAATCAAGATGATGATGTCGTCCTTGAATACACACGCTGGGTGATGGTCCGTAAGCGCGATAAGACATCACCGCCCCCCGATCCAGTTGTTCCGGATCTCACGGATCGTGTGGATCCAGCTACAATTGGAGAAGCGGTGCCGCCGCTTGATATCTCCAAGTATGATTTTGATCTTGCAGGTTCACCCTATCGTTTCGCTGATTACGAAGTGGGTGAAAAGATTGATCATGTTGACGGGATGACCCTTGAAGAAGCCGAGCACCAAATGGCGACGCGGCTTTACCAGAATACAGCCAAAGTACATTTCAATCAGCATACGGAATCAAAAGGGCGCTTCGGCAAGCGTATTGTTTATGGTGGGGTGATGATCTCGCTTGCCCGGGCGTTGTCATTTAATGGATTGCAAAACGCGTTTCATATTGCCGCGATCAATGGTGGTCGACACGTCTCACCATTGTTTGCTGGTGATACGGTTTATGCCTGGTCAGAAATTTTGGAAAAATCTGAATTAGCGGGCCGCGATGATGTTGGTGCCCTTCGGGTACGGCTGGTGGCAACAAAGAACAAAAACTGTGAGGACTACCCTTACAAAACAGAGCAAGGAAAATATGTCGATGGGGTTATTCTGGATCTCGATGTTTGGCTGATCGTACCGCGATAACCCATTTATATAATTGCGAAATTTTTCTGAACAGAGAGCCTGAATCCGCGTTCCAAATGCGTGCGTGTTAGGATTTTTCGTGAGGCTCTGCGAACCCCTCCGCAGCGTCATGATCGCGTGAGCCGAATTTCACTGGAATTAGGTCGATTCGTGATTCAAACCAGTATATGACACTCAGCATAGTCGTGTGTTGTCTATGGTATTGTGTAGTGTCAGATCGTTAGCGGTTCGAGCTGACAGATGTTAGGAGCGGCGGCTCTGCATCCAGCCTTCTTTTTTGTCCATACATCTTGTTAGGCGATCCGAAAGTTAGACGTCAGCGTACAAATCTTTCCCTCAAGGAAGAGGCGGCAAAGTGAATTGCCGCAATTCATGTGACCCAACGTGTGGCAGTCATCGGTGCAGGCCTTAGCGGTCTTTCATGCGCGCGAATTTTGCGGCAGGCCGGGTGCTATGTCGACATCTATGAACGCGATCGCATTATCGGTGGCCGCATGGCAACAGCGCGCTTGGGCATGGCAACGTTTGATCATGGTGCGCAGTATTTAACGGCGCGGTCTGCGATTTTTCGCGCCTATCTTGAAGAGCTCGAAGGCATGGGCTACGTCGCGCGCTGGGACCCGCGATCGCACGATGGAAACGGCGGGCAGCTGAGCCAATGGTATGTTGGCACGCCTGGCATGTCGATGATTGTGCGTCCGCTAGCCGAGAGTGTGCGCATCCACACCAATCGCACCGCCCACACGCTTGAGAGTGTTGGCGAGAGTGTTCGTATTTGGTTTGACGATCAAACCTCAGAAGGACCTTATGCGGCCGTTGCTGTTGCCGTACCAGCACCTGCTGCTAGGCTTCTTCTTGGCCGAATGGAGCGATTGGCCGATGCAATCGCACCGGTCCGTATGTCGCCATGCTGGGCGCTGATGGTCCGCTTTGACGATGTCACGATGCCGGAGCAAGATGTGTTTTCTGACATGTCAGATGTGATTCGCTGGATCGCGCGCAACAACTCCAAACCGAACCGCTCGGCCCGCGGTGAAACGATTGTCGTGCATGCGTCGCCGAATTGGAGCCGCGAGGCGGAAGATGCGGAGCCCGATGACGTTGCCGAGGAAATATGGGGCGAAGTTTGCCAAATCCTTGGCCTACCACCAGTGCGGCCCAAGACATTGTCGGCACATCTTTGGAAAAACGGCCTTGTAGATGAATCGCTCGGTGAAACTTGTGTTTTCTCAAGCGAGTGGAATGTTGGTGTGACCGGGGATTGGTGTATTGGCCGTCTCGGTGAACACGCCTTTGAAAGTGGCAATCGCCTTGGGAAAACTATTGTTGAGGCGATTCTCTAGCCCCCCGTGACGATTTCTACGCCAAGGAACAGGCGTGGCTATTGCGCTTGTGGTGAGCGCGGTTGCGCGCCACCGGGTGCTTGGGCAAGCCGGCACATTGCATGGCGATGCTTGGCTGTGGCATCTCGCGAATTGCCGGTTGGCCCTCAGCGCGGTACAAGGCCCTATCGCGTAACGGAGACCACACCCCATGGCCGAGGCCAGTTCGAACTCATCTTCTCAAACTGAACGTCCGCTTTCCCCCCATCTGCAGATCTATCGTCCACTCATCAATATGGTGATGTCGATCGTGCATCGTCTGACAGGCATTGCCCTCTACTTTGGTGCGTTGGGGTTAGCGTGGTGGTTGTTTGCTGCCGCCCATGGGCCCGACTATTTTGCCTACGTCACGTCTTTGTTCGCAACTTGGCCCGGCAAGCTGATCTTGTTTGGCTATACCTGGGCGCTCATGCATCACATGTTTGGTGGCATTCGCCATTTTATTTGGGACTTTGGACACGGCTACGATCTGAAGGCAGTGGACATTCTGTCGTGGGGCACGTTGGTGTTGTCGGTATTAGCGACGGGGCTAATTTGGTTTCTTTTATGTCCGGCAATTGGATCAAACGGATCCGCTGGCAGTCCATTGAGCGGAGGAATTTAACCCATGACGATGCGAACTCCGCTCAAATCCGTGCGTCACCTGGGCTCCGCTAAAGAGGGTGCCGACCATTTTTGGCTGCAACGCATAACTGCACTGGCCAACGTGTTTCTCGGGCTTTTTTTGGTTTGGCTTGTTGTGCGTCTGGTTGGTGCAGATTACGTCGAAGTAAAAAGGCTGCTCGCCAACCCGTTGATTGCTCTGCCGTTGTTGTTGTTGGTGCTATCAAGCGCACTTCATATGCGTGTTGGCATGCAGGTGGTGATTGAGGACTACATCCACACTGAGGGATTAAAGCTACTGCTGCTGATCGTGAATACATTCTTTGCAATTGGAGTTGGTGCTGTTGCGGTCTTCTCTATACTGAAATTGAGTTTTGGGGGCTGATCGGGACATGGCGGCAAAGACGACAGAGACTGCAAACAAAACAAATGCAGCCGCACTCAACGGTAAGGCCTATCCGGTTACCGAGCACATCTATGACGTGGTTGTCGTTGGCGCTGGTGGTGCCGGTTTGCGCGCCACATTGGGCTGCGCCGAAGCTGGTCTCAAAACAGCCTGCATAACAAAAGTCTTTCCGACGCGTTCGCACACAGTTGCAGCCCAAGGCGGCGTTGCCGCATCGCTCGGCAATATGGGTCCCGATGATTGGCGCTGGCACATGTATGACACCGTCAAAGGATCAGACTGGCTCGGCGATCAAGATGCAATTGAATATCTGTGCCGCTATGCGCCTGATGCAGTTTATGAGTTAGAGCACTATGGTGTACCGTTTAGCCGCACTGAAGACGGAAAAATTTACCAGCGCCCATTTGGTGGCATGACCACCAAGTTTGGAGAGGGACCACCGGCGCAGCGGACATGCGCCGCGGCGGACCGCACCGGCCATGCAATGTTGCACACGCTTTATGGGCAGTCGCTAAGGCATTCAGCAGAGTTCTTTGTTGAATATTTTGCTCTAGATCTACTCATGGATGACGATGGAGCATGCTGCGGCGTTATTGCGTTGTCTCTGGAAGATGGCACCTTGCATTGCTTCCGCTCCAAGCGCACTATTCTGGCCACAGGTGGTTATGGCCGTACTTATTTTTCCTGTACATCGGCACACACCTGTACGGGAGACGGCAATGCCATGGTGTTGCGCGCAGGTCTGCCGTTGCAGGATATGGAATTCGTACAATTCCATCCGACTGGTATTTACGGCGCCGGCGTTCTCATCACAGAAGGTGCGCGCGGTGAAGGCGGCTATCTGACAAATAGCGAAGGTGAGCGCTTTATGGAGCGCTATGCACCCCATGCCAAAGACCTCGCATCGCGCGACGTTGTCTCACGTTCGATGACCATCGAAATTCGCGAAGGGCGTGGAGTTGGCCCAGAGGCGGACCATTGTTATCTGCATCTGGATCATCTAGATCCGGAAATTCTGGCAGAACGTCTGCCCGGTATTACCGAGAGTGCCAAGGTGTTTGCTGGGGTGGATTTGCGCCGTGAAGCCATCCCGGTGTTGCCAACTGTGCACTACAATATGGGCGGTATCCCTACAAATTATCATGGGGAGGTTTTGACGCGCAAAGATGGCGACGCCAATCACACCGTTCCTGGCTTAATGGCCATTGGTGAAGCTGCGTGTGTGTCGGTGCACGGCGCCAATCGCTTGGGCTCAAATTCACTGATCGATCTTGTCGTGTTTGGCCGCGCTGCCGGTCTACGTTGCGCGCAATCCATTGAGCAAGGGGCAATGCCATCCCGGCCAAAGACCGATAGCCTAGATAAGGCAATATCGCGCCTCGATCGCTTCCGCTACGCGAAGGGCTCTTCGCCGACAGCGGAATTGCGTTTGAAAATGCAAAGGACGATGCAATCGAATTGTGCAGTTTTCCGCGACGGGCCCGTGCTCGAAGAAGGTGTCACTAAGATCTTGGAACTTTGGTCCGGCTCAGACGATATCGACGTCTCGGATCGTTCTCTAGTCTGGAATTCCGATCTAATTGAAACGCTCGAGTACGATAATCTGATTGCTCAAGCCGCAGTGACAGTCGTGGGCGCTGAAAATCGTCAGGAAAGCCGGGGTGCGCATGCGAGAGAAGATTATCCTGATCGCGATGACGAAAACTGGATGAAGCACACGTTGGCATATGCTGACTATGCAACCAAATCTGTAGAGCTCGGTGATCGTCCTGTTCATACCCAGACG
>JAHZKN010000130.1 GCA_022600335.1 Alphaproteobacteria bacterium | reverse complement strand
GAGTGTTTGGCGTAGCGCAGTGCGATGTCGCCGGTTCCGCCAGCAACATCAAGCAACGCGAATGGCGTTGCCGTTTTTGGCGGTCGCAAAGCAGTGATGAGATCTTGTTTCCACAGCCGGTGTAAACCGCCGGACATCAGATCGTTCATCAGGTCGTAGCGATTGGCGACGCTGCTGAAAACATCATTGACCAGGCCCTGGCGATCCTCGCGTTTGACATCACGAAAACCAAAGCTTGTGCGGCGTTGAGCGCCTGTGTCCGAGTGCTGCGTGGATTTTACCATCGTGTTTTTCTCATCTGCATAACACCCTAAGGTATGCAGGGTTCAGAGCAAGTCGCAGCGTGCATTTTCATCCATGGATGCGTCGTACCGTTGCTGAGATAGGCTGCAGTCGCTCCGGCTAGGACCGGGGCCAGCAAAAAGCCATGCCGGTAGGCCCCATTCACATGGAGGATTTGGCGTGTTTGGTCGACGACGATACGTGGTAAATTGTCTGGGAAGGCTGGGCGAACACCAGCCCCGAAGTCCACAATCTCCGCTTCACCAAATTCTGGATGCAGTGCATAAGCCATGGCCAGCAGGTCAAGCGCGGATTTCACACTCATCTGACTGGCATCATCACTCTCAATTGTGGTCGCACCGATCACCGCGCGACCATCTCCCCAGGGCACGACATAGAGGGGATGGCGTGGATGCAGCAGACGCACTGGCCGGTTTAAACGAATGGAACTGGATTTGAGGATCACGCGTTCACCGCGCACGCCACGCAGGTCGGGCAACTGATCGCGCGCTGCCATGCCGCGGCAGTCGACAACTGTCGCTTTTGAAGCCCCGCCAGCTGATGTATCGACCGCCGCCGTCCAAGGTTGGCCAAAGGTCACCGCAACGCCGGCCTCTTGTACAGCACGCAACAGCGCGTTGAGTGCATCGTCTGTCGGGAGATGTGCTTCGTCTGGATAGTAAAGCCCAGTCGAGAAGCGTGTGCCAAGTTCCGGCTCTAAGTCTGCAATCGCCTCACTGTCGAGTTGGTGGAAATTCTCTGTTTGGTTGCCAAGGTCTTGCAACTCGGCGTGATCGCGCGCTGCGGCGATGACCAAGGTTCCGTTTGTCTCGATATTTGAAAAATGTTTTGTCCACAGCGCCAATCCCTGCCTGGCGAATGTGCGGGCATGGCCCTGCGCCAGCGGAAATTCGCAGTCCGGTGCCAGCATCGTCGCGGCATAGCGGCTTGCAGCATTGGAAAACGGTTCTGCTGAGGCTTCGACCAGGCGAACGGAAAAGCCACGCCGCGCGAGTGTGAGCGCCTGCCATAGGCCGACAACGCCGGCTCCAACGACAATGATGTTCGCCTGCATGACGTTAGTCTCCGAGCGCCCGACCTTCGCGGCGCGGATCGGCGGCACCTTCGAGGTGATCGCCACGGCGGACAACGATGTGTAGTCCGGAATTCATGAGATCTGGACGAATGGTATGCCCAAATTGTTTCATAGCAAACGCGCGGCGTACTGCCTTGAATCCCGTTTCGATATTGAAAGCCTTGCCCATACTGCCAAAGTTGGCGATGGCCGTGGCTTGTTGTGCATCAAGTTTCCAGTCGATCAGTGCGATCAACGCCTTGGTCACATAAAGGATGATGCGGCCACCGCCGGGGGAACCGAGGGCTGCAAAGACCTCACCATTGCCATCAAATACAATGACGGGCGCCATTGTGCTGCGCGGACGTTTGCCGCCTTGAACGCGGTTGGCGATTGCGCGGCCTTGTCGGTCGGTTGGTCGGAAAGAAAAATCGGTCAGCTCATTGTTGAGTAAAAAACCTGCAGCCCAATGACCGGATCCAAAAGCGCCTTCAATTGTTGTGGTCATCGATACGGTGTTGCCGTCGCCATCGATGATCGAGATATGGCTGGTGCCTGAGCGCTCAACGCTGCTGTCGCGACCGAACTGACCGCGGCTTGCGCCGGGTGGCAGGCCGGCTTTGGGTTGCGGCATAGCGCGCTTTGGATCGATCAGCTGGCGGCGTTTTGCGATATACCCGTCATCGAACATTCCGTTGGGCACGGCGACAAAGTCAGGATCCCCAATGTATCGATTGCGGTCTGCATACGCGAGCTTTTCAGCTTCTGCGATTAGATGCAGCGCGTTTGGGTTCATTACATCGTCTTCGGATTTCCCAACGGAAAATGGCGCGAGCAATTTGAGAATTTGCACAATTGCTGGTCCGCCAGACGACGGCGGGCCCATGCCACAAACGCGATAGGCGCGATAGGGTGTACACACCGCTGGACGTTCGACAACGGAATAGTCTTCGAGGTCTCTCAGTGTGAGATCACCTTTGAAGTTTCGCGCGCCGGCTGCGGCAGCGACAATCTCGGCAGCGATTGGGCCAGAATAGAAAGCCTTCGCCCCATCACGCGCAATTGCTTTGAGAGTTGCTGCATAAGCAGGGTTCTTTAGTTTCGTACCAACTGAGCGGGCGTTGCCTTTGGCGTCAAAAAAATATGCGCGTGCTTTCGGGCTAAATTTTTTGGCGCCTGCCCACCGCAACAAAAAATGCAAGCGCTGCGAAATCTTGAATCCTTGCTCCGCCAGTCGGATGGCGGGCTCAAACAGTTTGGCCCAGGGCAATTTGCCATGCTTTTTGTGCGCATGTTCGAGGAGTTGCTGCCCCAGAACCAATAAATTTAGCTGCACTTAAAATTT
>JAHZKN010000129.1 GCA_022600335.1 Alphaproteobacteria bacterium | reverse complement strand
GTGGTGTGTAATTGGTCTTCGATAAATTCAAATCGCGCAATAAACTTTTGGTTGGCCGCTCGCAGCGCCGCCTCTGGATCAAGCTTCAAGTGACGCGCCACATTAGCAATGACAAAGAGGAGATCGCCGAACTCTTCCTCGATGCTTGCGGAGGGCCGTGTCGGTGCGCCCGAAGCATCGGACTCTTGGTGTGCAGCTAAAGCCGCTTCGAGTTCCGCCAATTCTTCCTGCATCTTTGCAAGCACAGGGGCAAGGGACGGCCAGTCAAACCCCACCTTTGCAGCTTTGTTCTGCAACTTAATAGCGCGGGTTAGCGCAGGAAGAGCGAGGGGCACGCCGTCCAACATCCGTTCCGGTTGGGTCGCATCTTGTGTGTGTGCTTCGCTTTTAGCGGCCCGCTCCTCTGCTTTAATGCGCTCCCAAAATCCGTCCTCAACCCCGGCTTGCCGCTGGGCGTCATCACCAAACACGTGCGGATGGCGACGGACCATTTTGCGCACGATGGCATCAGCGACATCTGCAAATTGAAAAGCGCCAGCTTCTTCTGCCATGCGGCTGTGATAGACAACTTGGAGCAACAAATCTCCAAGCTCATCTTTCAAGTCGGCCATGTTGGCGCGCGCAATGGCGTCGGCGACCTCATAAGCCTCTTCAATGGTATAGGGTGCAATGGTGCTGAAGGTCTGTTCAAGATCCCAGGGGCAGCCGCTGCCAGGGGTGCGCAGTGCCTCCATCACAGAAAGCAGATCGTCGAGGGTCTTTTGCGGTGTTGAGGGGTTGGCCAAGAGCGCTCCTTATCGGCTACGGTGCCGGCGTTTGTTGTGCAGCGGTTCCGTTGCTCGCTGCGTGCAAGTCTGAGTGTGCGTCTCGAACATTATGGGTAGCTAACTATTGATTGACACCCAGGACAAAAGGTTTCGATGATCGACATAGCAGATTATGCGAAAGGCGTTGAGCCACATGAACAGGGCGCACTTGAAAGCAAGTCGTGAAGGGACTAGACGCGGATGGCGCTGATCAAAATCCTACTCAATGGTGTTGTCATGCTCGCTGAACTGGCAGCGGTCGCAGCGATCGCTTGGCTTGGTTGGCAGTATCCGTTTATTTTTGCAGGTTTCACCATGATGCTTGCATTGGTCTTTGGCCTGACTTTAGAGCATCGTCGGCTGCGCCACGAGTTGCCGTTCTATTTTGCCACAGGCGGTCCAACGCGGTTTCGCTTTGCTTATGTGGTCGGTGCACTTGAGGCGCTGCTCAAAAGTGTGTTGGCTGCCGTTGCCGCACTATTCACATTTTCTGGGACAGACACTGAGCGCTTGATGTGGGTGGCAATCGTATTTGCCGCAACGATCTATGCCGGCTCTGCCACACTTAGGGTCTTGTCGCTCAAATTCCAAGCCCACCCCTCGCGCTGGGGCTACTTCAGATTGTCAGTTCCATTGGGGCTGTTGTTTTCAGCAGGCCTGGTTGTGCTGGCCAACTTTGGTCTGTTCACTGCGCCCAGCATTTCCGATATGGGCTGGAAAATTATTTGGGAACTGCCACCAAGGCCAAGCGTTGAGCAGGTCAGTGAATTGTTCTTCGGTCTCAAGCAGGCCTTTGACGATTTTGTCGTTTCGCTACTTTCGACGGTCTTAAGCGACACATGGGCTCGCGTGGTAGCGGTCGCCGTCAGTGTCAATGTGCTGACCGGGTTTGTTGCAGCGCTGTACGCCAGTGCCATTGCGAGTGCTGTGCGCGGTGTCGAAGTCCGCTTGTTCTAATTTTAGATAGGGTGAGGACCTCGGGCGCGTGATGCGTGGTGTCGCTGACCGGGATGTCCTTGTGTCCAGCTGCGGCCGGAGCTTGGCTTCATCGGAAGCCCAGCCACCCGTAGCGACGATCAATTGGGTGGCACCGTGCTGGACGCGCGTCTTCGACAGGATGCGGGGTTGTGGGCTGGCCAGGTGAGCCTTTTGGCTAAGTTGGACATAACTTAAGACAGCCAAACAACAGGTGAGGGGACGTTACCCGCTCACCCAGCAAAGTTTTGCAGGGCCAGACACCGCGCAAACGCCAGCCATAGCCTGACTCGAGCCACGACCCCCACGCGCCCAGCAATCCTTGGCTTCTATGTCTGGTTATTCGCATAATATATATTATGGAAAATATATGGAATTAAGGCCTATTTAACAGGCGTATCATATTGAGACATAAAATCGAGTTTTAGGCTCTACGTGGACAATTTAGAGCCGTGCAGCCTCAATCAGTTTTGGTCTTGGTTCAACCGTGCGTCGTGACCCGGTCCACCCTACTTCTCGTGATGATCGGCAACAAAGCGATTCAGCAGACGCACACCCCATCCTGATCCCCAACTGCGATTGATGTCCGATGCAGATGCATCCATCGCTGTGCCGGCCAAATCTATATGCGCCCATGGCGTATCCTTGACGAAGCGTTTGATAAATGCAGCGGCCGTGCATGCCCCGCCCCAGCGCCCGCCAAGATTTTTGATGTCGCCTGTCGTACCTTCAATAAGCTTATCAAAAGATTTGTCGACCGGCATGCGCCACAGCTTCTCGTCGGTTTTCTTTGATGCATCAAGTAGGTCATCTGCAAGCCTGTCGTCATTGGAGAACAAACCCGCAAAGTCTTTGCCCAAAGCGATCATAATGGCACCGGTCAGCGTCGCGAGATCGATCACCAGTTTGGGTTTGAACCGCTGCTGCGCATACCAAATCACATCAGCCAACACGAGACGGCCTTCGGCATCCGTGTTGAGAACCTCGATGGTTTGCTTTGACATTGAGGTGACAATGTCACCGGGACGCACGGCGTTGCCGGATGGCATGTTTTCAACCAGACCAATCAGGCCAACTGCGTTTACGTTGGCTTTGCGCTCAGCGAGCGTGCGCATCAAACCGGTGACGGTTGCTGCACCACCCATGTCACCTTTCATGCCGTCCATACCGGCTGCTGGTTTGATGGAAATGCCTCCGGTATCAAAGACGACGCCTTTGCCGACGAAGGCAATTGGTTTGGTGCGTTTGGATTTCGCACCGTTCCACTGCATCACAGCAACACGGGATGGCCGGTCACTGCCCTGTCCGACGCACAGCAGCGCGCCCATACCGAGCTTCTCTAGCGCGGCATCATCCAGGATTTCAACTTCGAGTCCGGATTGTTCCAAGTCTTTGGCAATATTGGCAAATTCCTCCGGACCAAGTGTATTGGCT
>JAHZKN010000128.1 GCA_022600335.1 Alphaproteobacteria bacterium | reverse complement strand
TTGTCAAGGAAGACATCCCATTGGGCATCGAGATGCTCCGCTGCCTCTCCCGGTGGCATGGTGTCAAGCGTGCCGTCTTCGCGTTCCCTCACAACGCCATCTTTGATCAGCCGCCCGAGGGCATCTTCGAGATCAAAATCCACCGTGATGTCAAAAGTTTCCTGCAGGTAGTGCTCAATTGCTGCGTCGATGGCCGGAAGGTCTGCGTGCTTAGCGTTTTCTTTCGCCAACACCGAATAAAGCAGGATTTCCTCTTTGACGTCTTCTTCTGCCGCTCGATCTGACAACATGGCCATGGCGCTATGGTTGTCGGCCATGGAATGGAAGTAAAGATTTTGCGACATGACAACCATGTAGCGCTGCTTCTGATTGGAGAAGCTCATGAACTGGCGAAACGCAACCGCGCCGAGCCCCGCGACCGCACCTGCGGCCGCAACAGGATTGCTTGCAACGAGTGCTAACTTTCCTGCTGCACCGACCGCTCCCACGCCAAGACCGCCGCCAGCGGTGACACCCAGCTTGACTTTGTCAAACATGCGGAACCGCACCTGCGTATTGGGAAAGCACATCTCAATGTCGTTGCGCGGAATATTCTTAAAAAGCTTCATGTAGATGGAGTCTTCGCTGACAGAACTAGGCAGCAGCGCTCGCAGCTTTTTCAGTATTTTTTCTGCTTCGCGACGGTTGAGTTTTTCACTCTTCATTATCTCGCGCAGGCGTTCTTCATAAGGCTTCAGCTTGAACAGAACAAAGAGGCGCTGAAAAATGGGCACATCGAATTCTTCACGGCGCATAAACTTACGCCACCTGCGTCGGGTATCGCGCCGTGTTGTGGCTCCACGATAATACAGTAAACACTCTTCAAACGCATTGAGGTCGACGTGCAAATCAAGGCCATAGTGGCTTTCTTTGGTTAGAATGACTTGTACGTCATTAGGGTCAACTTGCGTGTAATTGGCTTGGGCCAGAACGCTATGCATCTCGTCAATGACACGCGCTTGCATCTGATCTTTCTCTTCCTCAGAATATTTGCGCGTGATGAGAAGATCAGTGTCAGGGCTAAACGGTTCGTAAGATGGTTGCAGCTCAAGCATTCGAGCCGTGTAGGTCTGTCGCCGCCAGTATTCGAGATATCTGAAGAAACGATGCGCTTTTCGCGCTTCGCCGGATGGCCAAGCGTCCTTTATCGCGAGCCGATCAACCAGTGCTGCGATGGTGACGGGGATAAACGTCTCGCGCTTGGTCGCGGTCTGTGAATTGAGTATTTCCTCACGCGATCGTGGGTCAGATGCTGGAGCGGCCTCTGTTTTGCTGGTTTGCGGCGCTGCTTTAGCGGCTGACGACATGATCGCTGTCATGTCGCTCGCGTTTCCCTCAGCTGAGGCCATGGCCGTTCACTCCCAACAAACCCAGGCATCTGCTGCTGCCCAGCACTTCAACTCGCAAGTTTTTCTAAGGCTTATAATTAGCCATTGTCGAGCCTAACGGAGCTGTGGAGCGGTATTTTGACGGTTAAGGGGGGTGATTCAGCAGCAAAGCAGATCTGTCGAGGCATTCTAACAGGTTGAAGTCGCAAGATATTTTATCGGGTGGAGTGCTGGAGTTACACTAGGAGAGGCCTTCGACCTTGGCTAAATCGCGGGCGATAGTCTCATATTCAGCAAAAAAATTGACTGGATAAAACCACCGCTGCCCTAGTGGCGCCTTGCTTTAAATAACGCTAGTTTGAGTGCAACTCGTTTACGCAGTCGCATCCAAGGGGGCAAAGGTGCGCATTGTTCGCGTTTTTCTAATAAGTCATTTCGCCATGGCGTTCGCTTTGAGCGCCATCATGGGTGCTGCGCCGGTTCGCGCTGAAAACCGCGTTGCACTCAAGCGCACTATTATCGAACGTTTAGAAGAACCGCCGACGTTGCAGTCTGCAGCGACCGTTGCAGGTAGTCGGCGCGGCTACGACTATTCTGTGACCCGCGAATTGTTGCCGCCTGTTGATGGAGCCAAAATGGGCACAGCAACAGCAGGCTGGGTGACCGTTGTTGAAGCGCGAGATTTGAAAACTGGGTCCACAGCTCAGCCATCAAGCCCTGTGAAGCTTTTGTTTGTCTTTCTTTTGATTGCGGCGGGTAGCATTATGCTGTTTTGGCGTCAGTTGCCGCCGCGCGTCGTGAATGCCCTTGGTGGTTTAAGTTTGCCTGCCAAGATGATTCCGCAAGCAACGATTGATCATTTGATCGCGCGAACGCGTAGCCTCGCCGACCAGGCGTTTGTTCGTTTTTCTCCGGCAGCAGCAGAAAAGCCATCGTTGGATGAGGAAACAGAAAATGCCGGCGCGCAAGTCGGGTCATTGCTTACCCAAATTGAGACTGTTGTCAGCCGGCTTAGTGATGGGTCGCCGTTGCGCGATGTTTTGGAACAAGAGTTGCGGCTCATTCACTATCGCATTTCCGCAGCAACGGCAGCGGCGCGCAATGGCAATGATACCAGCGAGAAATCTGCAGCGCGGTTTCGTGGTTTGGTGCGCGAGCTTGAGCGCGTGCGTCGCATTGCAGACAGTGCGGCAGCAAGTGTCATTGATCCGAGAGATCAACTCGCATTGCCTCAGACACGCAGCGAAGCTTACGCACTGCTCGGCGTTAATCCTGATGTCGCTCCGCAGGTTCTCAAAAAACTCGTCGATGCCTTGCGCGTAACGTGGCACCCCGATCACGCGCGCAACGAGAGCGATCGGTTGCTTCGGGAAGAGCGGATTAGGCAAATCAATATTGCTTGGGACCTCATTCAGGCTGATGCCGTGCTTTAGGCTTCTATTGGCGGTTCTAACCACATTTTCTCGACCAGCAGAACCCTGACCGCCGTGC